>QZKC01000062.1 GCA_003599425.1 Nitrospiraceae bacterium
CTTTAGGATTGATCTTGAAAATGCCTCCGCTGGTCCCAGGCTTTGCTCCGGTCCGCTCCTCGACAAGTTCTTCCATCTCGGCAATGGGCCTGATCTTTTCGACTTCGCTTTTGGAAACACCGAGCGCTGACGCGAGATTTGCGTCAGGATCAGCATCCACAGCAATCACCCGTTTTCCCTCGGATGTGAAGAGATGACTTAATAAGGCTGATACAGTGGTCTTTCCAACGCCGCCTTTGCCTGTGACCGCTATTTTCATAAGGAGCGAATTGCCTCCGTTGACTTAACCCAGCTTAATCATAAACTTAATCTGTAGCAAGCCATGGTTCGAGAAACATCTCGAATGCAATGTATTATTAAAATATTTTAACGATACACATGCAAACAGAATATATATAGGTTATATATGCTAAGGTATTGCACAACATGTTCAGAGGCTTCGCCTCAATGTAAGGATAATAATGTTTCTGTTTAAATTGCTTTACTTCGTAAAGCCTGCATTTACTCACCATACTTGCTCCACGTTTATGATTAAGCTGGTCAGAATTTTTTTAAAGAGTAAAAATACTACCATTTGGGGTAAAATTTTGTCAAAGTTTTCAATTAGATAAACTCCTGTTGTAAGATAATACAAAAGTGTACTTTTAATAAAGGGGAGGTTGCATGAAGAGAATACTGGTAACAGGCGGAGCGGGGTTTCTCGGTTCGCATTTGTGCGAGAGGCTTTTGAAAAATGGAAATGATGTGTTGTGTGTAGACAACTTTTATACAGGACGCCGCTCAAATGTTGCCGGTTTCATGAAAACACCCTACTTTGAAGTTATGAGACATGATGTCTGCTTTCCCCTATATGTTGAAGTGGATCAAATATACAATCTTGCATGCCCTGCATCGCCGATCCATTACCAGTATGACCCTGTTCAGACCACAAAGACATCGGTGCACGGAGCTATCAACATGCTCGGGCTTGCCAAGAGGGTGAAAGCAAAGATATTCCAGGCGTCAACTTCCGAAGTATATGGCGATCCGAAAGTGCACCCTCAGCCTGAATCTTATTGGGGGAATGTGAATCCGGTTGGCTACCGTTCCTGCTATGATGAGGGGAAGCGATGTGCTGAGACCCTTTTTTTTGACTACTATCGCCAGCATAAATTGAGGATAAAAGTTGCCAGGATATTCAACACATACGGCCCGAGGATGCTCCCTGACGACGGCAGGGTAGTAAGTAATTTCATCATGCAGGCATTAAAAGGTGAGCCGCTTACCGTATATGGTGACGGGAAACAGACGAGAAGTTTTTGTTATGTGGATGACATGATCGAAGGCTTTGTAAAATTTATGAACTCTCCTGACGAACTTACAGGCCCCGTGAATCTTGGCAATCCGGGTGAGTTCACCATGCTTGAGCTTGCCGATAAAGTGCTGAAACTTACCAGATCGAGATCAAAGATAGTATTCAAACCGCTTCCTAACGATGACCCTGTTCAGAGACAGCCGGATATCTCACTTGCAAAAGACAAGTTAAAGTGGAAACCTAAAGTAAAACTTGAAGATGGACTGAAAGAGACGGTAAGGTATTTCAGGAAACTGGTCTCGGAAATGTAGACCGGATTATTCCGTATAGCAGGGAAGTCCGCTTAAGAATTTCTATAATCGACATAAACCATTTCACTGTTTTATTTAATTGCAATGAATGTCTTTGTTCTTTTCTGAACGATTTAATCGTGACTCTTAACTCATTTTTAAGGGTGTCGTATAAAAATTCTTCATCGGCCTTCCCTGTTTGCTTTGGTACGGGGTTTCCTGCCATTATTGATGTCAACTAATTGACTTAAATGCTTTTGTGCCGAGAGAGATTATCCCTTCAGTAATTTCCTGTAATCGTATTTTACTCCATAAAAACAGACTGTTAAGGACTGATCGCCTGCCTGATACTAATTTTGGCAAGAATATTGCTCATTTTCCTGAAAGGTGAAAATTTACCGTCAATATTGTTGCATGGACAGAACAGAGGAAAAGGGTAGGCGAGATCTATGGCTCTAAGGGTTCTTATATACAATTGGCATGAAGGGTATATCCATCTTCTTGCCGGGACAGGTTATCAGTTTGATGTTGCAGAGGTGTGGAAAGGCAACAGGCTGGGATGGATAAAGCAGTTCAGAGATGTCCCTCCAAATTGCTGTCTGGTCACCGAAGAAGAGGCAATTGATCGGCTCAGAACGGGATACTATGACAGAATTATTTCACAGAATGTTGAGGACCTTCTGTCTGTTTATCAATACGGTATCCCGATCATACAGGTTTTTCATACGAAATTTTCCTATATGACAGCGCTTCTTCCTGAAGACGCGAAAAACAATTTCAGGGAAAAAATGGAGAATGTCCTGAATCTGATAAAGGACATCACCCTTGTATTTGTTTCACCTTCAAAGAAGGCAGACTGGGGTTTTAACGGAGAGGTCATTTTGCTGGCGACAGACAGCAGTGAATATGATAACTATCAGGGGGATGTTGCAAGAGTACTAAGAGCAGGAAATGGTCTTACCAACAGCAGCATGAAGAATATGAGGGAAAACCTTCTCAACGGGCTTCCATACACAGTCATTGGAGATAATCCTGATATTCCGGAATCCTGTATGCCTCAAACCCCGGAAGAATACAAAAATTATCTGCGGAGCCACCGTGTGTACCTTAACATGCTCACAGAAAGGGACGATGACGGCTACAATCTTTCCATGCTTGAAGCAATGGCAACAGGCATGCCGGTTGTTTCTGTCGCTAATCCCTCGTCACCAATTATTGATGGCGTCAACGGCTATATATCGGGTGATATCAGTTATCTCAGGGCCCGGCTGCAGGAGCTTCTTCAGAACAGGTCACTTGCTGAAGCCCTTGGAAGAAAGGCAAGGGAGACGGTTATTGAAAAGTTCCCGCTCACAACATTCATCAGGAACTGGAGAAGAATCATTGAGAATGCAGGCTGCGGCAGAGCGGACGGGAATGAAGAAAAAACACTTCGGCAGGCTATATTTGAAAAAAACCTTTCAGCGCTCGTGGAGGTGAATCCGGAGCTTGCTGCATCTCTAAGGAACGCAGAGCCCGGCAGTGATCTGGAACTGGTCGAGGCAAAAAATGGAATGCCGTGCCTTAAAGTCAATGGGATGGCTTTTCACAGTCTCTACGATCCAGTAAAAGAGACCAGGGAATGGATTGCATATCATAAGGACATAATACAGAATGCACAATCAGTCGCGGTCCTTGGTTTTGGGCTCGGGTACCAGGTCCTGGAACTTTGCAAGATACCCGGCAAGGAAATAACGGTCTTTGAACCCCGTCTGGATGTCCTGAAAGTCGCGCTTCAGACCTTCTGTTTATCCTCAGTGCTTAAGAATATCAGGATCGTTACGGATAGCACGATACCATTCGTGTATCACCCTTCTTCAGTAAATCAGGCAGTATACGGGAAACGAATGGCAATACTTCAGCACAAGCCGTCAGTGAACGCTAACCGCGATTATTATGAAAAGATGCTCATTCGTTTGAAAGCAAGAGAGAGAATATCTAAAGGGTTGAAAATTCTTGTCATCGGTCCTGTGTACGGCGGGTCTCTGCCTATAGCCAGATACTGTTCTGCAACGCTGAAACGTATGGGGCACACTGTGGAACTGATCGACAACAGCAGATTTGAGGATGCCCTCTTTTTCGCAAAGGATGTTGCTAAAGACAACTCGACTTATAAACGTCTCATGGACAGGCTTTCTTCGTTTCTTTCAGAAGCAGTCATTGCGAGGTGCGAGAATTTCAGGCCGGATCTGGTTTTTGCTTTGGCCCAGGCTCCGCTGACGACCGAGTGTCTTCAGAGACTTAAGGTATCCGGAACTCCGACAGCGTTCTGGTTTGTTGAAGATTTCAGGCTTATGAACTATTGGAAGAATGTTGCCGGACTATATGACTATTTCTTTGCCATCCAGAAAGGAGATTTCTTCAGTGAGCTTGAAAAGGCAGGCATAAAGAATTATCACTATCTTCCGCTTGCTGCAGACCCTGCTGTTCACAGAAAAACTGAGCTGAACAATGAAGAGAGAGGCTATTACGGCAGCGCTTTATCATTTATTGGGGCAGGGTATTACAACCGGAGACACTTGTTCAAAGGCCTCCTGGACTATGATTTTAAAATTTGGGGTAATGACTGGGACATGAACTCGGCGCTTGCACGATGCGTCCAGAGGTCAGGCGGCAGGGTGGACTCTGACGAGACAGTCATGATATTCAATGCTTCCAAAATAAATATCAACCTCCATTCATCAACATGTCACAAGGGAATAAATCCCTTTGGGGATTTTGTGAATCCGAGGACCTTTGAAATAGCTGCGTGCGGAGGGTTTCAGCTTGTGGACAGGCGGTCAGAACTCGCAGAGTTCTTTGATGAGAATAAAGAAGTCATTGTGTTTGAGAGTCTTGAAGACCTGCGTAAAAAGATAACGTATTATCTGGAACATGAAGATGAGAGGAATGCTATTGCGCAAAGGGCAAGAGAAAGAGTGCTGTTCGAGCACACCTATGAACACAGAATGCACGAAATGCTGGAGCACTTGGCGGACCGCGGATTTAATCCCGGGGAAGAAAATGAAGGTGGTAGTACTTGCGATCTCATTGAAAGGGCACGCGGGGAGGGTGAGCTTGTGGAATATCTTTCCCGATATTCAGGAAGGGACCGGATAACACTTGCCGATATTGTTCAGGATATTGAAAACAGCGAGGGAGACCTTACCTATCCGGAAACAGTGTTTCTTGTCATGAATGAGTTTGTGAAATGAGAAATAAGTGCAAAAGTACAATAGTGCAGAAGTGCAAAAGTCAGAAGAGCAGAAGTACAAAAGTACAAAAACGCAATAGTGCAGAAGTGAGCAGGCAATGAAAGAGATATTGATCGTAAACCTTACGCGGATGGGGGACCTCCTGCAGACAACGCCACTGATGGCAGGGTTAAAGGAGCAATACAGGGATGCGAGGATCACACTCCTTGTAAGTTCCAGGTTTGCGGAGATTTGCAGCGGCATTCCGTTGATCGATGACCTGATCGTATTTGATATGCATGGGTTCAGGGACCGGCTCATGCAAAAAGAACATGATCTTGTCGGGAACTACCTGTTCCTGAAAAGACTTATCAGCAGGCTAAATGAGAAAGAATATGATCTTGCGATAAATGTAACGCATTCATCCGTCAGCGCTCTCATCATATCTCTTGTTCATGCACGTGAGATAAGAGGTTTTACCATTGACTCTGAAGGCCACAGGGTGATCAGGCATCCGTGGCTGAAGTATTTTTTCAATGTGGTCCCTAACAGGGATTACAATCCTTTTCACCTTGTGGACATGTACCTGAAGGCAGGCGATGTAATGCCGGAACGAAAAGGGCTGATATACGAAGTGAGGGATGAAGACAGGGTAAATGCTGAAGAAATTCTTTTAAAGGAAGGTATCAGGAATGAGGATTCCCTTGTCGGGATACATCTCGGGGCAAGCAAAAGCGATAAGACATGGCCGGTGAGTTCATTCGTGGAGGTTGCGGACATGATAAGCCGCGAATACCATGCGCGAGTGATCCTCTTCGGGTCATCAACAGAGGCTGACCTCGGAGAAAAATTCACCAGCGCCGCAAACTGCAAACCGGTAAACCTTATAGGTAAAACCTCACTCGGAGAATTGGCCGCACTCCTTAAGCAGTGCTCTGTGCTTATCAGCAACGACACAGGACCTCTGCACCTTGCTACAGCCGTAGGGACAACGGTCGTTGATATATTTACGGCAAATGTCCATTTTCTGGAAACATCTCCGTACGGTGAGGGGCATTATGTCATACAGTCAGACCTGCCCTGTGTGCCTTGCGGTTTTGATGTGCAATGCAACAACATGAAATGCAAAGACGCAATTACGCCTCAGATCGTATGTGATACAGTGAAAACAGTTCTAAATAATAAGGCAGGAATATCCGCGAACAAGTTCCTTATGCCTGAACATGTTCAGATATACAGGACATATTTCAGAGAAAACGGAATGCTGGGGTTTTATCCGATCAAACGAAAAGAAATAACAAGGGAGATCCTTTACAGAATATTGTACCGTGCAGTATGGGATATGGACATTCATATGTCATCGAATGAATGTGAGGCTGCATGCAACGGCATCTGCGATGAATTGTCCTCTTGTTGCCTATTAAGCCGTGCCTGGAGCATTGTGTGTTCTTTGAAAGAAGATGCAAAGGCGCTTGCGCGTTTGAATGAATTGGCTGGGCAAGGGCTTGGGATCATTGACCGTATCTGTGAAGAGGCGGGGCGGGATGCTATCGAAATAAATCTGCTGAAAGAGCTGTCAGACAGGCTTGAATCAGTTGATAGAGAATTGGAACTGGCAGGTCATGCCTATCCGTGCTTCCGTCCGCTTTTAGTGGTTTTTGTCTTTTCCAGAGAAGCTCTTGAAGGCAGCGGCCTTTCTGCTTTGGCCAATAGTTCGAAAAAAATATACGAAGAACTGTTTTTCAGATCTTTAAAATTTTTACAGGTGATGAAAAAAATAATTACTTTCATGGAATCAAAATCTGAAAATGAACAAGAACCAAGGCCGGAAACTATACATGAAACGGCTTGCAGGGGGTGTGACAGGTGACATCCTGTTTTGCAGCTTTTGCATTCCGGCATGCCAGATGTTCCGGAAAAAGGAGGTATGATGAGTGAATTAATGAATGGAGAAAAAGGAGCGGAACTCCTGAGAGTCATCAAAGACAGCATTGGGGACGCAAGGAGTACCGTACAGGAACTGGCTCAGGTTTTCAGGGAAAGCGTTCAATCACTGAGAATTGAAGAAAGCGAAGGGGTCTTTCTTCGGCTTATGCAGAACATCAGGGATCTTCAATATGTTATGACTTTCATGTCGGAACTGAATGAAGGCCTCAGATTTTTTAACGAATTCGGGCTGCCTTCCGATCCCATTACAGATCAGAGGGCGGGCATCCATCTGTTCAGTGAAATGAACTCGGCTTTTGAAACGAGAGACTGGATCATGCTTTCGGATCTCATCGAATATGAACTTTCTCCTTTACTGCTGAAAGAGGATGAATGGCTTGGAATGCTGGACAAAAAACTGGCAGAGTGTGCAGCATGAAATCGGAGATTGGAAATCTAACTATGGATCAGGATGACAGGGTAATTTAAAAGGAGAACGGACGAACGTGGATAAATCAGAGTTCAGGATGCTGGTTGCAGATGATGATGTTATGGTGAGGGATGTTATTGTGAAGTTCCTTTCCGGGCAGGGATATTCTGTTATTACGGCAAATGACGGGCTTGAGGCGCTGCAGTTGCTCAGGCTTGAGGATATACATCTGGTGCTTACCGATCTCAGAATGCCTGGCGCTGACGGGATGGAAATCCTGAGGACTGCGGTCAGGATAAATCCCAAGATAGCTGTTGTGGTGATCACAGCCTATGGAACACTTGATACCGCACTTGAAGCGGTCAATGAAGGGGCCTTTGATTATGTTGCCAAACCTTTTGTAATGCAGCAATTGCTGCTGGTTGTCAGGAATGCATATAGAATGACGCTTCTGAGCAGGGAGAACGAGAGATTGTTAAGCCAGCTTAAAGAAGCATACAGGAGCCGGGATGGCAAGAAACCTGATGAGTACGGGAAAGGCTCTGTAATGCCCATAGATTCCCACGAGAGGATAGAAAAGCTCAGGGAGCTCAACCTCATCAATTCCGAGGAGGCGCATGTTCTTCAGGAGAGGCTGAAATCCGGCGACGGGAACATAAAGAAATACAATTCTCTGGTCCAGGGACTGAAAAAGCAGTATTAGCCAAGGAGGAAATATGCCAAACGATAAAAGACAGGAGCATGAAAAGAGGGATTATTTCAGGGTTGATGACGTCATCGCGGTTGTGGCAAACCCTGTTCATCTCATGAATGAAAAAGAGAGGGAAGCCATGAAATCGGCTGTCAGTTCAAAGGCCTTTTCGCTCTTTGATACCGGTGAATCAGTTGAAGACTCCGGAACGGAGAGCTATTCAGAACCCCCGGATAGCGGAAAGTTATATGACATGATGAACGAAATACGGGCCAAGCTTGATTTCCTGATAAACCATCTCCTGCTTGAAAAAGAAGGTCTTGTGTCTACAGAGAAGAAACATGTTAATATCAGCGCTTCAGGTATCCGCTTCACGGTCAAGCATCCTGTCAAGGAAAAGGATATACTCGAAATAAAACTGCTTCTTCCCACATACCCCCCTGTAGCTGTCTTTGCATATGGTGAAGTAAAAAGGGTCAGGGCCCTGGATGACCAGACCTATGATGTTGCCATCGAATATCTTAATATGGGGGAATCGGCACGCAATGAGATCATTCAGTACACGCTGAACCATCAGAGGGAAACGATAAGGAAGATGAAGGAAAGCGGTTAATATGAATAAAGCAAGTATCATAGGGATACTGCTTGGCATTGTTGCTATCCTCGGCGGGAATATGATCGAAGGCGGAAGGGTCGCCTCTGTTGTACAGGGGTCTGCTGCACTGATAGTTTTTGGAGGGACTTTTGGGGCCACCTTCCTGAGTTTTTCACTTCAGGATATCAGGCTCGCGCTTCAGTCACTGAAACAGGTATTTATCCACGACAGATTGCTTCCGGAAGACCATTCAGTCATAAAGGATATCATCGAACTTTCTTCGAAGGCGCGGAAGAACGGGATACTGTCACTTGAAAAAGATCTCCAGAACATCAGGTATGTTTTCTTCAGGCGTGCGATCAGGCTTGTGATCGACGGCATTGATCCAAAACTGCTCAGGAAGACATTGGAGCAGGAAACAAGTTCACTTGAAGGAGAGCAGGGCAGGGCTGCAAAGGTATTTGAATCAGCAGGGGGGTTTGCCCCCACTATAGGCATCATCGGGGCTGTGCTGGGGCTGATCCATGTCATGGAAAACCTCGGCAATCCGGCAGAGCTTGGTTCAGGGATAGCGGTCGCATTTGTAGCGACGGTATATGGTGTGGGTTCTGCAAATCTGTTGTTTTTGCCTATAGCAAAAAAGATCATGAACAATCTCAGGCATGAGATGTTCCTGAGAGAGATGATCACTGAAGGGATCATCGGGATACAGTCAGGAAAGAACCCTTTTTATCTGAGAGAATATCTGAATTCGTTTATCTTGAAAAGATGATTTCCCTTGATAATTTGCAAATATTTATGAAGCAAGCCGTGGCTCAAAAACATCTTGTAAGCGATATGGTTTTAAAAATGTTTTTAAACATTTTTATATTACAGAGGGCATCTGATTTTTATTGTCAAGGTATAGCACAATATGTTTTTTCGCCATACTTGTTTCAGGTTAAACTAATGCAGATTATACTCTGGGACGAAACATAAATAACAAGGGATCGAGTGACCCGGAGAGTAAAAATTATTGATCTTGAACGCTTGTATCTTTGAATCCTGACAAACGCCATGAACACAAAAAAGAAAAAACATGAAGAGCATGAGAACGTTGAACGCTGGATGGTTTCTTATGCTGATTTTGTAACTCTGCTTTTTTGCTTCTTTACGGCTATGTATGCTATAAGTAACGTTGACACTGACAAGCTCGGCAAGTTTGTCAAATCGATGCGGTTCGCATTTAATGCAACTGAAGTTAGCGGAAAAACTTTTGCGGTCATTGAGGATGTCCCCCTTGTGCTACCCGCTGATCCTGAAGTAGAGTCAGCCGTACGGGAGAAACTGGAAGGTCTGGCTCAGAGATCACAGGGAGGAATTGAGATTAAAAGGGACAGGAGAGGGATAACTATATCGGTGCTTGATAAACTTTTTTTTGAGAGCGGCAGTGCGGATCTCAGGACAGACTCGCAGGACGTGCTTGACGCTATAGCAAAAACCTTGAATACTTTCCCCAATATTATCCGTATAGAAGGGCACACAGACAATATCCCCATTCGCAATAACGCATTTTCATCAAACTGGGAACTGTCATCCTCCCGTGCGATACAGGTCGCAAAATATTTTATTGATGCACACAGCGTCAAGCCAGGGAGGATCGCCGCACTCGGGTATGCGGAATACAAACCTGTGGCTCCGAACGATACCCCGCAGGGCAGAGGAAAGAACAGGAGAGTCGATATTGTCATATTAAACGAAGAGGAGGGAGGCAGGGAGCCGCAATGATAAATGAATATTCTATGCAGAAAGTGCTGATCATCAGCAAAAAAGATGGTAACAGATTTCTGGAAAGAGCCCTCGCCGAATACTGTCCATCTGCAGCAATAAATAAAGTGAGCGACTCGGGAAAAGGGATCGAACTGCTTCGCCGTGAAAGGGCTGATGCTGTATTTATTGATTCTGCGCTTGCTGTGGATAATACCAACTTCTTCAGGGAAATTCAGAAAAACAACATTGATTCACCGGTCGTCGTGATTGTGGAGAAAGGAAAAGAGATCATCGCTGCCGAAGCAATAAAAGAAGGAGCGTACGATTATATTGTTCAGGGCACAAAAGACACCGGCACCCTGCCGCGCGTTGTCGAAAGGATCCGAAACAGTATCAACCTCAGGAAAGAGAGAGAACAACTCCCGGGTGAAAGGGAAAGACAGGCGGTCCTGTTCAGCCAGATATGGAAAAGCCAGAAGTGGTGGCAGAACATCATTGATGCGATCAAGGATTATATTTTTGTCCTTGACAATAAGTACCGGATATTGAGAACCAACAAGGCGTTTGCAGGCCTTTTCGGTAAAGACCCCGCAGACATAATCATGATGCCATACTATGAACTGTACGGACTGGAGGAACCTCATGAGTGGTGCAATATTCATAAGGATAACGACCGGGTGAGCACAGGCGCTGTTGAAAGGAACGTAAATGGTATTGTGTATCTTATAAGCAGCTTCCCGATATTCCACGACCAGCATGACGCTATGGTATATATCATGAAAGACATCACTGAAACGAGGAGGCTGAAAGACCAGATCTACCACATGGACAAATTATCATCGCTCGGCACGCTTACCTCCGGTGTGGCGCATGAAATAAACAATCCTCTTACTGGCATTATCGGATACACTGAGATGCTTCTCATGAACCATTCAGGAGAGAATACGGAGAAATATCTCCGGAATATATATGATTCTGCGATACGCTGCAAGAGGATCGTGGAGAACATGCTTACATTTTCGCGGCAGAAGCAGCCTCACAAATATCCTGACAATATAAATGATATCATCGATAAAACGCTCGAGTTGCATGAATACTGGCTCAAGTCTACCAATATAGAGATCCTCAGGAATTACGGGAAAGTGCCATATACTGCGGTGGACCGCCAGCAGATGCAGCAGGTGGTACTGAACCTCCTCATCAATGCCGAACATGCTATTTCTGAGACAGGGAGGCGCGGAAGGATTGAATTTAAAACGGATTATGACAAGGATGCTAACAATATAATCATTACTGTCTCAGACAATGGGGCAGGCATACCGCCGGAAATATTGCCAAAGATATTTGACCCTTTTTTTACCACAAAACCTGTGAATGTAGGAACAGGGCTTGGCCTTTCAATAGCTCACGGGATCATAGCAGAGCAGGGAGGGACTATCGAAGTTAAGAGCGAAACCGGCGTGGGGACTTTATTCACAATAACTCTTGCCAAAAAAGACTGGTAAGTCTATTTTGATATTACGGGTCCCAGGATATCTTTAGAAAGCACAGGGGATTGAAATTCCTTTATTATTGCCGGCTCCTTTGTGACTTCTTTTGATTTGGCTGTTGGTTCATTTTTTACGGGTGCTTGAACATCGCTTTTCTTCTTTGGCGTTGAGCTGTCTGCAGGTTGATTTTTTGCAGGTATAAAGGTATCTCTTGTAATTGCCGGTATCTGAACATCCCTGGGCCTGTTTTCCGTTTGCTTCTCAGAAGGGGCCGTTGCTGATAACGGATTATCATTTTGGCCGCTGCCTGTTATAGCAGGTTTTAATTCATCTTTCATGACAGGGCTCCATTCATTCTTTTTAATGACAGCCCCCCAGTTTGTGTTTTCAGGTTTATTTTTGTCAGGAGCTTCTTTGACTTTTTGATGCATAGCGTTATCTTCTATGTTCTTTTGGGCAGCATTCATGCCGTTCTTTATAAGTGAAAGATTCTCCTCGAACTTTTCCACCATGATCTCCCCTTCTTCTTTCTTCCGCGCTGAGACAATAGATTTATTATCACTTAGCTGTTTATCATTGCTTTTTGAATGAACATTATCGCTTATGAATGGAGCTTTCAGGATAATGCTAATGCGCCTGTTCCTTGGATCAGAAGGGTTTTCAGGGATTAGCGGGTCCTTGTCTGCAAACCCTGAAACTCTTATTATCCGTTCAGAACTCAGACCGTTCGCTTCAAGCTCTCGCCTTGCTGATGAGGCCCGCTCTGTTGAAAGCTCCCAATTGCTGTAGTCGTTGCCTGAGTATTGCAGGGAATCGGTATGTCCTTCGATAGCGATCTTGTTCGGAAGGCTTTTAATGTTTTCGCCGATGACGCGGAGGATTTCCCTGGCTTTAGGGGTCAGCTTGTTGTTACCGAGATCAAACATGAGACTGCCGTCCTTGTCGGTCATCTGTATACGTACCCCTCCATCGACCGTATCAATTATAACCTGATCTTTGGCATCTCCCAGCTCTTTCATTAGACCTTTCTTGAGTTCTTCTTCCATTTCTTTCATGTTAGAAATGTTTTTTGAATATTTATCCAGCAGTGCTTTCTGCTGGGACTCTCCTGACTCACTGAATATTTCACTCGATTTATCCATCCAGGATGTGCCGCCGCTATCATAAATACTGAAATATTTAAAATAGGTGGAAAGACGCGCCCTTTTTTCATCGGAGGTCATGTTTAGAAGCCACATCAGCAAAAAAAAAGCCATCATGGCAGTCACAAAGTCGGCGTAAGCAACCTTCCATGCGCCTCCATGGTGTCCTCCTCCCCCGCCTTTTTTGACTTTTTTGATTATTACTGATTTGACCTTGCTCATTTTCTTATGGCTTCTTCAAGCTCGGTAAAGCCTGGTTTTACGTCTGCAGGAATAACGCGCCTTGCATACTCAACTGCTATTTGCGGAGCCGCACCTCCGACAAAGGATACAAGCGCAATCTTAATGATCTTGAAAAGGATCATATCTTCTTCCGCAATGTGTTCGAGATGTGTACCTATCGGTCCCACGAATCCGTAACTCAATAAAACCCCAAGAAATGTACCTACAAGCGCCGCGCCGATACTGTGTCCAAGCACTTCCGGAGGCTCAGAGATTTTTGCCATAGTAAGAACTACACCAAGAACTGCCGCAACAATACCAAGAGCTGGAAGGCCATCGGCAATTTTTGAAACACTGTGTGCAGGTATCAAGGCTTCGTGATGATGCGCCTCCATTTCGATATCCAGGACATTTTCAAGCTCAAAGGATGAGACATTGGTAGAGATGATCACTTTAAGATTATCGCAGATAAAACTGACGGCATGATGGTTCTTCAGGATGCCCGGATATTTGGTGAACATAGGGCTCTCTTTAGGGTTTTCAATATCACCTTCAATTGCTATAAGCCCTTCTTTCCTCATTTTTGTAAATATTGCATTCAGTACTCCAAGAACTTCAAGAAATTCAGCTTTGTTTGCGCCCTTGGCAGTAAAAACTTTAGAGATGTTTTTCATGACGCTGCCTACTACTTTTGAAGGAGATGAGATAAAAAAGGCCCCGATCGCAGCGCCGCCTATAATAAGCAGTTCAACAGGCTGGAAAAGAAGATGCAGGTTTCCATGTTCCAGGATATAGCCGCCTATGACGGATCCAAGCACTACAACTATACCTATAATTACAAACATAATTTACAGGACCTTTTGAAAGTCAGAAATTTCACATATTTTTTTAGCTGCACTTATGCAGTGCCCCATTTTAAATCTACAATAAGTTTCGGTAATAATGAGGGAAAACTTTAACACTAAAGGGGATGAATGGAGCTTCTTTTTTTAAAATTTTACATGGGATATCCAGCAGTTGCCGGACTGCTTGATTATTATCCTACAGTTTATTATCTTAATACATTGTAAAAACAGGAGAATCGACCATGGAATGCAGGACTGAGGCAAATAAGAGAAACTGTAACTGTACGTATGAACCATGCAGCAGGAAACATAAATGCTGTGAATGCCTCCACTATCACAGGATGAACAATGAACTTCCTGCATGCTTTTTTAATGCTGAACAGGAACGCACATATAACCGCTCTATCAGTAATTTTATAAAACAAAACACATAATAAGCTGTCAGCATTCAGCGATCAGCGGTCAGGATAAAATTTTGCTGATCGCTTCGTAAGAAGCCGGAGTGGTGGAATGGCAGACGCGGTGGACTCAAAATCCACTGAGGGCAACCTCGTGGGGGTTCAAGTCCCCCCTCCGGCACCATCTTTTTTTAAATCCTGGAAATCTTTCTTCACTCACCTTGAAGCAATTCACCACAGAGGCCACAGAGAATTCCTTAACAATAAAAGGGGTTTGAATTTAATGTTTTTACTCAGTGTTCTCTGTAGTTTTTTTAAATATATTTTCCGGATCAATAAATCATTAAACTCAGCCGATAATATCAAGTGATGCTGACTTTAAGGGGGTGTAAGTGATGGAAAATGAAAATGAGCTGGATTCAGAGATCCAGTATGCCTTCCTCTTTGGCGAGATCGCGATAATGAAGGGGTTTATAAGCGCAGAGCAACTGGAACAAGCTCTGGAAGAGCAGATATCTTACGATTTGTCACATGAGCACCACAAGCTTATCGGCGAGATACTCTTAGAGAAAGGCTGGATGACAAAGGATCAGATAGCAATAGTATTGGAGAAACTTATCAAAAATCAACAGCAACCTTTAAATGCAAAATAAATAAAAAAACGACCAATGAAAGGAGCATATCATGATTAAAAAAGTTGTTCTGCTCTTGGCGATAATTTATTGTACAGCCGTATTGACTGGCTGCAATACTCTTCATGGAATGGGTAAAGATATCGAGAGTCTCGGTCAGGCATTGAGCAATACCGCAGATAAGAAGTAAAGCTTCGGAACCAATCAGTCCTCATCCTTGTCTTTATGGTTCTTTTTATGTCCATCAGCATGATCATCAGCGTCTTTATCTTCTTTTTCTTTGTGTTTCTCTTTGTGTTTATGTTCGATCTTTGTTCTCTCTTTAACTCTAATATGTTCTGTACAGCCTGAAAAGAAGAGGGCGGAAAGAGCAAACATTACTGTTATGACAATGGAAATAATACACTTCATATTTCACCTCCAGTGCAGGTTTTGAGTTATTTGGTTATTGTATCATGCTTGACCGGGTATTTCCGTAGCTCCGAGCTGCTTCTCGCTGCGATCCAGGCTTAAGACTGCCGGAATGACAGAAAAACAGAATTCATAAAAAGACCCCCCATCCTTTTTCCAAACCTTGATATACATTTCTGTTTTGGCTAATATCAAAAGATAAGCCTATACACAGGAAAGGATAACTATGAAGAAATCCAATAGCTATAAGCTGCTGATAGCGTCTGCTTTTGTTTGTATTTTTTTTGCTGCTGCAACTGAGAGCCATGCCCAGAATTATATACCCTGGCCTGTTGATAAGGTTGTAGGAGAAAGCGCCCCTGATTTCACACTGAAGGATATGTCAGGCAAAGATGTCACTCTTTCGTCCTTCAAAGGGAAGCCGGTCCTCCTCAACTTTTGGGCAACTTGGTGTCCCTATTGCAGGCAGGAAAGGTCTCACCTGAAGACGCTCTATGAAGAATATAAGGGAAAAGATCTCGTCATAATCTCTGTTTCAATAGACAGGTCAACAAGGACCATTAAGAATTTCATGGAGCAGAATCCCGCGCCGTACATCGTTCTGACCGATACCGAGGGGGCTGCCGCAGTCCCTTATAATGTCATGAGCCTGCCGACAACCTACCTGATAGACCGTAACGGCAAGATCAGCCGCAAGTTCATGGGCATGGTCAAATGGTCAGAAAAGAATGCTAAAGATGTTGTTGACAATCTGGTAAAGCAGCAGTAGTTGTGACAATCCAGTAGTAAGTCGCCGTATAGTAAACTTTCTTGACAAAAGTATCTTCTATGTTTAGAATTTCACACACTCAGGAAACCATAAAATTCTAAAGGAGGGAACGCGATGTATCCTGAAGACTTGAAGTATCACAAAGAGCATGCTTGGGTGAAGGTCTCCGGTAAAAAAGCTACAGTAGGAATTACGCATTATGCGCAGGAATCTCTCGGGGATATTGTTTATATAGATGCCCCTGAAATAGATGCTGGCGTAGAGGCGGGAACAGAGCTGACGCAGATCGAATCCACCAAGGCAACATCATCTGTCATCAGCCCGGTGAGCGGTACGGTCATTGAGTTCAATGAGGATTTGACTGACTCTCCGGAGATAATCAATGAAGACCCCTACCATAAAGGCTGGATAGCGGTTCTTGAGCTCGAGAATGAATCAGAGCTTGACGAGCTGATGGATGCAGCAGAATACGAGAAATATCTTGAGGAAGAGGTAAAACTGAAATAATGAAAATCACTATAATCGGAGCAGGCCCGGGGGGATATGTTGCAGCAATCAGGGCTGCTCAGCTCGGTGCGGAAGTAGCAGTTATTGAAGAAAGCGAAGTCGGCGGTACCTGTCTCAACTGGGGCTGCATACCGACAAAGACGCTCATCGCCTCCGCAGAGGTGCTTCACAAAGCAAGAAATGCCGGGGATTTCGGACTTGAGCTTGAAGGAACAGTCTCTCCCAATATCGTCAAGATCATGGAGAGAAAGAAGAAGGTCGTTGATGTGCAGATCAAAGGCATACGCGGGCTTTTCAAGTCATGGGGGGTACGGTTGATTGAAGGCAGGGGTGTTATTGAAAGCCCTAAAAAAATAAAAATTACTCTCAAAGACGGCAATGTTCAGAATATTGATACGGACAAGATTATTATCGCCACAGGTTCCAGGCCCGCGCAGATCCCGGTCTTTCCTTTTGACGGCACCAGAATTCTGTCCAGCGATCACGCGATCAATCTCAACACCATCCCCAAAAGTCTTGTTATTGTAGGCGCTGGTGTAATAGGGTGCGAGTTTGCATTCATATATAAAGAGTTCGGCTCCGAGATCACTATGGTTGAGATGATGCCTCGTGCTGTTTCGACAGAAGACGCAGAAATATCGGATATCCTTGAAAGAGAATTGAAGAAAAAGAAGATAAAGCTCCTGACGAATACAAGTGTTCAGAAGGTTGATGTAAAAGAAGAAGGCGTTTCTGTTGTGCTTTCGGACGGGAAAACGCTTGAGGCTGAAAAGGTCCTTGTCTCCATCGGGAGAGCAGTTAACAGCAAAAACCTCGGCCTTGAAGAGGTCGGTGTGCAGATGGGGAAGAGGGGAGAGATACCCGTGAATGATAAAATGGAAACAAATATCGAGGGTATCTATGCAATTGGCGATGTGGTAGGCGGCATCATGCTTGCACACCTTGCATCAAAGCAGGGGCTTATTGCAGCGGAAAATGCAACCGGGGGGAACGCAGTCATAAAATACGACGTCGTTCCCGCAGCGATCTTTACAAGCCCTGAAATAGCCTCTGTCGGGTTGAGGGAACATCAGGCCAAAGAAAAGGGCCTTGCGTATAAAGTCGGAAGGTTCCAGTTCAGGTCTCTCGGAAAGGCGCACGCGATGGGAGAGATTTCCGGGCTTTTCAAGATAATCTCTGAAGAAGGCACTGACAAGATACTGGGGGCGCATATCATCGGACCTCATGCCTCTGATCTTATACATGAACTGGCATTAGCTATGGAAGGCGGTCTCACCGTGCATGATATTGCACATACCATCCATGCCCATCCCACACTCGCAGAAGGCGTTATGGAGACTGCAGAAGACGTTCACGGCATGGCGGTTCACTGCCCGAAGAAGTAGTCGGATTATTCATAAACTTAATCGGGAGCAAGCCATGATTCGAGAACATCTTGAACGCAATGAATTATTAAAATACTTAAACATACACATGCGAACAGAATGTCAGCCTCACCTTTGTGCCTCTGTGCCTTTGTCCCTGTGTGCCTTCTATTGGAACAGAGTTCGCTATGAATAGTGCAGGTTAAGTGTGGCTACAAAAGAAATTAAAATTGGAACTGTCTGTATCGGAGGCGGAAATCCTCTTGTCTTCATCGCTGGCCCCTGTGTTATCGAGACTGAAAAGACAACATTAGAAATAGCTTCAAAACTAAAAGAAATATCACAGAAAATTAATATTCCCTTCATCTTTAAAAGCTCTTATGACAAAGCGAACAGGTCCTCAGTAAATTCTTACAGGGGGCCAGGCATTGACGAGGGCCTTGGTACACTTCAAAAAGTTAAAGAAAAACTTGAAGTGCCCATCCTTTCCGACATTCATTCAGTTCTGGAAATTCAAAAGGCGGCTGAGGTGGTTGATGTCATTCAGATACCGGCTTTTCTGTGCAGGCAGACCGATATAATAATTGCAGCTTCTAAGACCGGTAAGCCAGTCAATATCAAAAAAGGGCAATTCCTTTCTCCGTGGGATGTAAAAAATATTGTTGAGAAATTCATATCTACCGGCAATCATAATCTCTTTCTTACGGAAAGAGGGGAATCATTCGGATACAATAACCTTGTCGTTGATATGCGTTCGATACCGGTAATGCGATCTTTCGGATACCCTGTTGTTTATGATGCAACACACAGCGTGCAACTGCCCGGAGGGCAGGGAAGCTGCTCCGGCGGTCAGAGAGAGTTTATCGAACCTCTCGCAAGAGCTGCAGTTGCTGCTGGGTGTGAAGCGGTATTCATGGAAGTTCACAAAGATCCTGACAAGGCATTGTGCGACGGGCCGAACATGCTGGACCTTGAGGGATTTACTGAGCTGGCAAAAAAATTAGTGGAACTGCATCAGTTGGTGAAAGAATGGACATCATAAAACAGGCCAAACGCATCCTTAAAATAGAATCTGACGCAATCAAGTTTCTGATTGACCGCATTGATGATAATTTTGTCAGGGCTATTGATATTATGTATTCCTGCGAAAGCAAGGTAGTTGTGACAGGGATGGGCAAGTCAGGCATCATCGGCAAGAAAATAGCCGCCACACTTGCGTCTACAGGGACTCCTGCATTCTACCTGAATCCTGCTGAAGGAAGTCACGGCGATGTAGGCGTTGTCTCGAAAGGGGATGTCGTGCTCGCGATCTCAAACAGCGGGGAAACAGATGAGATCCTCAGGCTGCTCCCAACATTAAAGAGGCTGGATATCAGGATAATCTCCATGACCGGCAATTCGCAATCAACGCTTGCAAAGTCATCAGATGTTTTCCTTGATGTCTCTGTGAAGGAAGAAGCATGTCCTATGGGCCTGGCCCCGACAGCTTCCACGACTGCGGCGCTTGCTATGGGAGACGCGCTGGCAATAACTCTGCTCAGCAAAAAAGGATTTACTGAGGAAGATTTTGCGTTTTTTCATCCCGGAGGAAATCTCGGGAAAAAACTTCTTCTGACTGTCAACGACCTTATGCATACAGGAAGCGCGCTGCCGGTGGTAGGGGCCGATACACTTATGAAAGACGCGATCATCGAAATGTCTTCAAAAAGGCTGGGGATCACGGCGGTTTCCGACAGCAATTTCAAATTGCTCGGAGTGATCACTGACGGAGACCTTAGACGGGGCCTTGAGAAATGGGACGAAAAGTTTTTCTCGTTGAAAGCGGAGGATGTCATGACCTACAGACCGAAGACAATAACGCATACAACACTTGCGGCAAAAGCTGTAGCTGTAATGGAAAAATATTCCATCACGGTGCTTATTGTTACCGATGAGGAAAATACCATAAAGGGTGTTATTCATCTGCATGATCTATTGAAGGCTGGGATAGTATGAAGACAATGGGGCGAGGGACAAGGGGCAAGGGGCAGGGCCGGAAATACATTGAAGCAAAGGCAAAGAAGATCAAAATCCTTGTCCTCGACGTTGACGGGGTCATGACCGATGGGAGCATCATCCTTGATAATGAAGGCAACGAACTGAAGAGGTTTCATGTGCGCGACGGACACGGGATAAAAATGCTCGGGAAGGCGGGGATCAAAACCTGCATCATCACGGGGCGAAAATCGAAGGTCGTGGAAATAAGGGCCGGAGAGCTCGGCATAACAGATGTGTATCAGAAGATTTTCAAAAAATCAGTAGTCTACGAAGAGCTGATGAGAAAATATGATTGCACTGACGAGAACGTTGCCTTTATGGGAGATGATATTGTCGACGTCGAGCTACTAAAACGTGCCGGGATATCTGCTGTGCCTTTGGACGCTGATGACGAAGCGAAAAAATATGCTTCCCTTGTCATGAAGAAAAGCGGCGGCAGGGGAGCTGTGAGAGAGTTCACGGACCTGATACTGAAAGCATCAGGCCTGTGGAAAAAAGTATCCGGGGAGTTCCTTGGTTAACGTTCCAACCATTATTACGTTCAGCAGGATGGTGATTATCATTCCTTTTGTCATGGTCGCTTCCCGGAATCCCTTCCTTGGTGCGTTGCTTTTTGCAGTAGCCTCACTGACTGACCTCCTTGACGGTTATCTTGCGAGAAGGTCGCAGCAGGTCACAAAACTCGGAATACTCCTTGACCCCATCGCTGACAAGCTGCTTGTTATATCGGCGCTTATAGTGCTTGTTGATATGGCGATCATTCCTTCCTGGATAGCCATAGTCATTATCGCAAGGGAATTTATTGTTACGGGACTGAGGGTGGTCGCCCTGTCAAAGGACCTCGTCATACCTGCTGAAATGGGAGGAAAAATAAAAGTTGTCGCGCAGGTTGCTTCGATACTGGTGCTGCTTCTGGACCAAACGCTGATCGCTATCGATCTGTACAGCATTGGAATTTTCCTGCTCTGGGTAGCCATGATACTTGGGGTCGTTTCCGGGATTCAGTATTTCATCCTTTTCTGGAAACGATTATGACACCCTCACTCGTTACCTTTTATCCGCTTTTATATTTGATAATACCTTTCGCGTTTTTTATGGGCTCAATCCCCTTCGGTCTTCTATTCACACGCAAAAAAGGAGTTGATCTCAGAACATCGGGAAGCGGGAACATTGGCGCGACAAATGTATTGAGGACTGCCGGCAAACTGCCCGCAGTGATGACATTGCTCGGAGATGCCCTCAAGGGGGCAATCCCTGTTCTGCTCTGCAATTACCTTATTTCCAATAGCGGTCAGCCCACAGATTTTATGAATAATGCAAAAGCCCTGTGGGGCGGCATTGCGGGTACGGCAGCAGTAGCAGGCCATATATTTTCGATCTTTCTTTCCTTCAAGGGAGGGAAGGGGGTTGCAACTGGTTTCGGTGTTTTATTGGCATACAGTCCTGTTACAGCGCTCGTGACATTGCTCATATGGATAGGTGTTGCGCTCATTACAAAATATTCGTCTCTCGCGGCTATTGCGGCAGTTACGGCTCTGCCGATCACTCTTGCGTTCGTTGACTTCTCCATGATAAAAATATTTTTTGGGATAATGCTTGCTGTGTTGATAGACTATAAGCATAAAGATAACATGAAAAGACTTATGCAGGGACAAGAGTCAAGGATAGGGGGAAGGAAATGAAAAAAGCGGTAGTCCTGTTAAGCGGCGGGGTTGATTCAACAACTGCCCTGGCGATCGCAAAGGCGCAGGGGTTTGAAGTATATGCGTTGAGTTTTGATTATGGACAGAGGCATAAGATAGAACTTCAGTTGGCATCTTTGAACGCAAAGAAATTCAATGCCGCACAACATCTCGTAATAAATATCGATCTCAGGGAGATAGGCGGTTCAGCCCTGACCTCGGAGATTGAAGTACCAAAGACAGGAAACAGGGGTCAGGAGTCAGGGATTAGTAAAGAAAAACCAATCCCCATCACTTACGTTCCTGCGCGCAATACTATTTTTCTTTCATTCGCGCTTGGATGGGCTGAAGTGCTGAAAGCAGAAGATATTTTCATAGGCGCGAACGCAGTGGATTACAGCGGCTATCCTGATTGCAGGCCTGAATTCCTGAAGGCATTTGAAGATATGGCCAATCTCGCCACAAAGGCCTCTGTCGAGGGGAAGTGCAGATTTACTGTCCAGTCCCCGTTGATCTCCCTTACAAAAAGCGAGATTATTCAGAAGGGGATCAAGCTTGGAGTTGACCATTCGCTGACATGGAGCTGTTATGATCCGCAACCACTTAGAGTCAGGAGTCAAGAGTTAGGAGTCAAGAGAAAAAAGCTTAACTCGAAACCCATAACTCCATACTCTGAATTCAGGCCGTGCGGATGCTGTGACAGCTGTCTGCTCAGGGCAAAGGGTTTCAGGGAAGCGGGTGTAAAAGATCCGCTGTAGACTCATCCTTCGACAAGCTCAGGATGACACGAATCGAAGGACTCAGGGTAACATTGCTTGTCATGGTGAGCTTGTCGAACCATGGATTCTCGATTACTGATTGCAGTAATGACAAACAATGTGAGTTTATTTATTCATTTCTTAATAAATCACATTGCAATCCATTTTTTTTTACGATAGAATTTTCTCAAGAATAAATCTCGTTCATAAGACAAGGAGACTTTGGGGACATAATGGGTGAAATTTATCTGAAGGGGACTGAACAATGAACCGTCCGCTCTGTTTTGTTCTCATGCCGTTTGGGAAAAAACCAAATACGTCAGGCGTATTAATTGATTTTGACGCGGTCTATGATGAGCTCATAGCGCCTGCGATTAAAGAAGCTGGTCTTGAACCATTACGTGCCGATGAAGAGATGACCGGCGGGATCATCCACAAACCAATGTTTGAACGCCTCATCCTGTGTGAATATGCGGTAGCTGATCTTACTACAGCGAATGCGAATGTCTTTTATGAACTGGGGGTCAGGCATGCTGTGCGTCAATGGTCTACTGTGCTTATTTTTGCCGAGGGTGGCAGTCAGTTGCCGTTTGATGTCGCGCCACTAAGGGCAATGCCTTATCGCCTGACCACTGAAGGTAAACCTGCTGATATTGATGCCACAAAGAAGGCATTGACTGAACGCCTGATGGAAGCAAAGCAGCCAGTGACTGACAGCCCGGTCTTTCAGCTCGTTGAGGGGTTCCCTGAGATCGATCATACCAAAACTGATGTCTTCCGCGACCGGGTGAGATATTCAACTGAAGTGAAACAACGATTGGCTGCTGCAAGGAAACAGGGAACAAGCGCATTGCAGAGTATTGAGAAAGAACTTGGAGACATCGAGGACACTGAAGCCGGGATAGTGATGGACCTCTTCCTCTCTTACCGCGCTGTCAAGGCATGGCCGGAAATGATCGGTCTTATGAAGAAAATGTCACCGCCGCTTGCATCAACTGTTATGGCCCAGGAACAACTCGCTCTTGCACTGAACCGGAATGGAGAGGGAGAAGAGGCAGAAAGGGTGCTCATAGACCTGATCAGCAAACGAGGCCCAAGCAGCGAGACCTACGGCATCCTCGGAAGAGTGTATAAGGACAGGTGGGAAACAGCTCAAAAAGCCGGGAATAAATTCGAAGCAGCAAGTCTCTTGAACAAGGCCATTGATGCCTATCTGAAAGGTTTTGAATCAGACTGGCGCGATGCTTATCCCGGCGTCAACGCTGTCACTCTCATGGAACTGAAAGAACCGCCTGATCCACACAGGTTTACGCTTATCCCTGTCGTTTCTTATGCAGTTGAACGCAGGATAGCAGCCGGGAAACCCGACTACTGGGATTTCGCCACACGTCTTGAGCTGGCAGTATTGGCTAAGGACAAAGAAAAAGCCATGGCAGCGCTCGGTGATTCCCTCGCGTCAGTAAGGGAAACGTGGGAACCTGAAACCACGATACGGAATCTGCGTCTGATACGCGAGACGAGGGAGGGTAGAAGGGATACTGTTCCATGGGCAAAAGAGATCGAAGAGGAACTGGAGAAAAGGATAGGCAGGTAATTTCGCGGCTCTCAATAAAAATCTAATTAATATTAGTCAAGTGAAATGACATGAGAAAGGACTCTTATGACGACTCAGACATCATATCGTGAGTGGCTCAGACAGGATTTGAATGTGCTGATTGATGTCCTGAATATTTCTGATTTGCAGAAACATTTTCTAAAGTCCCGCTGGCTTGGGCAGGTGCTATGGATGGAAGAAAAGGCCGCAATTGCACAGGTGTGGTACTACATTCTTCGCCTCGTGGCAATTGTCGGCGGTATCATAGTACCGGTGCTCGTGAGCTTGACAATGAGCGGCCAGGCAAATGAACTACTTCTCAAGGGATCGACGACAGTTTTGAGTCTACTGGTGGCTATCAGTGTTGCGGTTGAGGAGTTTCTTCGCTTTGGTGAACGGTGGCGTCATTATCGCCGTACTGTGGAGATGCTCAAGATCGAGGGATGGCAGTTTTTTCAGTTCAGCGGTCCCTATCGCGACTATAAAACTCACGCCGATTCGTACTCAGAATTTGCCGGTCGTATAGAAAATGTAACAATGCAGGAAGTGGATGTATACATCACGCAAGTGGTGAAGGAGAAGAAGGAAGAAGAGAAAAAATAAAGGGGTAACTAAGAAATGATGTATTCCGCAAAGCAATCTCCTCTTGAGAATAGGGAGCTATCATGAGTGACATATTCATCAGTTACGCAAGCGAAGACCGCGAACGAATCCAGCCGCTTGTCCGCGCGCTGGAACAGGCGGGCTGGTCAGTCTTCTGGGACCGGACTATCCCCACGGGCAAGACCTGGCGGGAGTTTATCGGTGCCGAGATAGAAGGCTGCCGCGCCATGATAGTGGTCTGGTCGAAGGTTTCGGTGAAATCCGACTGGGTAATAGACGAGGCCGAGGAGAGTAAACGGCGGCGTGTCCTCTTTCCGGTGCGCATGGACGATATTGACCCGCCGTTTGGTTTCCGTGGCATTCAGGCCGCTGACTTAATAGGTTGGGAGGGAACTATCCCCTTCAAGGCATACGACCAGCTTGTCAACGACCTTGTGACGCTGCTCGGCCGATCATCAGCGGGCAGGACTCAAGAGCAGCGCACGTCAGACGAAGGTGCCGAGAAAGAGATAAAACAAAAAGAGCCAGTGGCACGTGAAAAAGGGGCGCAAGGGATACAAAAGCCAGCGATATCAGAGAAGCTAACGTCATATAAGCAAAATGCATCGGGTAGACCGATAACGATATTCGATAACGCTACGTGGAGATTTATAACCCCCTCTGTTATGCTCATAGCACTCGGTTGGGCACTCGGCTGGGCAATCACGGGAGCAATCGGCGGAGCATCCGGTTGGTCAATCGGCTTGGCACTCGGCTGGGCACTCGGCGGGTTGACAACAGGGGTGGTACTGCGCCGAGTAGTACCGGCGATTCAGACTAAACAAGTAATTCTGATAACAGTCAGTTGGCCAATCGGCTGGGCAATCGTCTGGGCAATCCTGGGAGAAATCGCTTGGGCAATCGGCGGTGCAATCGGCGGGTTGACAACAGGGGTGGTACTGCGCCGAGTAGTACCGGCAATTCAGACTAAACAAGTAATTCTGATAACAATCGGCTGGGCAATTGGTGGAGCAATCGGCAGGCCAATCGGCTGGGCAATCATGAGAGTAATCGGCGATACAATTGGTTGGGTAATCATCACGGCAACCGGATGGGCAATCGCTGGCTTAATTGGTGGTACAGTGATGCTTTCGTGCATGAAATACTCACGAAAGTTACAAAGGGAGTAAAGGACAACACAGGAAATTGATGCCAAACAAAAATTCTCTAATTCGGTAGCAGAGTGTCACGGGCTTGCCCGTGGGTATCTACTAATCGGGGGAAACAAATTATGAAAATATTCGTCGGATATGGTTTTAGGGATAGTAGAGACAAATGGATTCCCGATATGATCTACCCGATCATCAAAGCTTTTGGTGACGAAGTGGTAACAGGCGAGGAACTCCCTGGTGAGCAAATTACTGATGAAGTGATACAGAAGATTGCCGATTCTGATGCGCTGATCGGTTTCCTTACACGACGGGGGAACCCGGATGCCGGCGGCGTCTGGAAGACGCACCGATGGGTAATAGAAGAGATAACAACTGCAATCAATAATAAGAAAAAAATAGTTGAGGTGCGAGAAACCGGTGTTGATGAACAAGGGGGGATCGTCGGAGACAGGCAGCATATAATTTATGATGAAAGCGCCCGTGACAAATGCATTGTGGAAATAATAAAAACTATTGGCAAGTGGCATAGCATCGAAAGAATAAAACTGAAACTTCTCCCTGAGGATTGCATCCAGGAGATTTTCCCTCTGCTTCGGAATGCGGATTTGAGATGCACATACAAGATCATGACTGAGGATGGTGAAGAAAGAGCGGAGTCAGTCACTAAAGTCGTTTCCATCAATCCGGGAGGCCTGTTTTTGCAAAAGATGTGCCCCGCCAGTCACTTATACAAGTGCACATTGAATATCAGGGGAAGCACTGGCTCTCAAGTTATGAGACTACAGATTCCCTCGGCATTCATTTGAGAAAGGAGTCCTGAACATGTCTATAAAAATAAATCAAGAATTCAAATATCAGGGGAATGACTGGTGGAAATGGTGGATATGGGTTGATGGCTCCGATGACGAGCTTGATCAGATCGACCGTGTTACGTATTATCTGCATCCTACGTTCCCTGATCCCGTACGGACTATAACGGACCGTAAAACAATGTTCCGTTTGGAGACAGCAGGCTGGGGGGTATTTCGTATCCGTGCAAAAGCAGTAAAAAAGAATGGAGAAGAGATACAACTGTCACACAACTTGGTGCTCGAATATCCCGATGGCAGAAGGACAACAGCTTAAGTGGTTTTTTATTCCCGGATTGTTTTCTGTTGTAACACCACCTGATTGGTGATATACTCTTTTCAACTACAGAGGGGGGGGGGGAACACTTTAGCAGGCATAAACCTCAAAAAGTTTATGCAGGAGGGGAGGCTCGGATGTCAAGAAACAGACTCACGCAAATCCTGCCGTACTGTCTTTTTCCGCTCTTATTAATTTCTTCATGCGTATCAATTCCCAGAGAAGCGCCGGAACTCTCAGGTGAGTTGGGGAAGAGGATATCCGCGATCGAGGACTCGCATATCAGCCTGCTGCGGCTATTCATGGATGAAAAAAGGACCAAGGTTGATGATTTTCTCATGAAAGAATGGGTGCCCCTGTTCGCTGAAGAACTGTTCAAAGAAGATGCTATAAAAAAAGCGTGGAGCGCCATATGCACTTCCGACAGTGATGAAGACAAGTTGAAGTTTCTTACTATGTTGGGGCCGAAGATACAGGAGCGGATCAACAAAAAGCGTACCGAACTAATCCAGCCTCTGGATGAACTTGAATTAACGATCGAACGCAAAGTACGAGATGAGTATACCCAGGCACGTGCCATAAATAACAGCATTACCAGTTTTTTAGCGTCGGCGTCAAAAGTTGCAGAAAGCAGGGACCGTTATCTCAATATGCTCGGCATTCACGATGAGAAAGTAAGTAACGCCCTCGATGAAGCAGACGGCGCTGTAGCCGAACTGGTGAAAGGCACAAAAGATAAAGCTGAAAAGCTCGATAGTTTCATAGAAAAAGTGGATGGGATCATCAAAAAACTGAAAGAATAACTTGCTTCATTATAAGGAGGACACATTATGCCATTTGACTGGAAAGCTTTTGAAAAAGATATAAACAAAGCCCTGGACAAAGCAGAGAAAAAGACCGATGACCAGCTTGCTTCCAGAGTTTCGTCGCTGACAAGGCTTAGCGATAATGAGGTGAAGAAGTTATTCCCGACACCTGCTGACGTGGACAAACTGAAGCAGTTGATGCAAATCGTGAAATCGTCAGACAGCCGGAACAAGAAGGTATTAAATTTGACAAATAATATTGAAACACTCGCTGAGACCGCGATTAAGCTTTTAGAGGTCCTGGCGTAGGTTGTTGATTGGAATAGCAATATTACTTGAAAGGAGAACGATATGGTCAGCTATGTTCGACAACAATCAGCAGGCGAAATAATTCGAAACTCCATAATCATCTACAAGAGCAATTTTTTAGTTCTTTTTCTGATCTATTTGTTGCCGACTATGCCACTTATTGTATACCAGCAATATGCAACTCATCTCGATCAAACAGGGCATTTGATTATATCTTTTGTATTAACCACTGTTATATCTCTTCTTTTATTTCCTCCTTTTACAGTAGCAGTTTCGGAAATCTGTCTGGGTAACAAAGCCAGTGTGGTTCATTCTTACCGTCGTGTTTTCGATAAAGGTTTGGGAGGCTTTATTGGTACATATTTTCTGTATGCCCTTTTATTCTTTGGTGGCATTCTGCTATTCATCATCCCCGGGATAATCTTTATAATGTGGTACATTTTTACTTTACAGATCGCTGTATTGGAACGTGTTTTCGGGAGAATGGCTCTCAAACGAAGCAAGGAATTGGGCAAGGGATTCTACTGGCGCAATTTCGGTATTTTTCTTCTTCTGTATATCGTCATGTATGCCTTTGCCCTACTCATCGCGATGTTATCCGGTTTCTTTCTTGGACTCTTGTTTCAAGCAGCATTGGACAACCCTGTTACGGGGCTTCTTTTTGCATTTCTTGGGGCAATTATAGGTCATCTGTTTAGTCCGCTGCCTTTTGTTGGGATAGTGCTTCTGTATTACGACATGAGGGCACGGAAAGAGGCTTATGACACGGCCGCACTCGCTGAAGATTTGATGAGGTAAAGATTAGGTGGATATCTGGTGACATTATGGGTACAAAATTCAATTGCATAGGTAGTAAACGGAACCGGGGGGAGAGTCAATAAAACATGGCCAAATCTCTCAAAGAACGCCGTCTTGCCGAATTCGTCGATCGAGTCAGCGAAATGGGACAGTTTTGTAATATGCTGGAAACCGATGAAAAACCTATTATGGTCGTGTGGGGCGAAAGCGGTATCGGCAAATCAACCTTTCTCGCGAGGATGGAACACGAATGCGCCCAGCGGAAACTCCGTAAAGCAGAGATGGTCTGCAAAGAGACAGGTTCGACTGACTATATGGCGATCATGAGAAAGATCAGGGACGATGTCGGTGTTGATTACTTCAAGGCCTTCACTGATTTGATCAATTTTTTCACCGATCCTGATTATCATCCGAAGATTGAACTGAACATTAACATCCAGGGCTCAATCAGTATTCTTGACAGCGGAAAGATCGAAGAGTCGTCAACCGGTGATATAGCAGGGATCGTTATCAAAGACAATATGCTCATTACTCCACGATCGGACATTGCTATTCCCGAAGCCGAACGCATGGCCCGCCTGACTGACCGTTTCATCGAGGGGTTGAGGTCGTCTGCTGTTAGCGGTCAAGTAATTATTTTTTTTGATGCCGTCGAGAAACTGGCGCCGGATACCGAGAAATGGCTATGGGGGGAATTCCTTGATGCCGTGAGGGATGGAAAACTTTCCGGTGTCAAGTTCGTTCTCTGCGGGCAGAAACAACCGGGCTTGGATCGTGACTGGCGGTTCTTCGTATCTGAAGCTGAACTTCAACCTCTCGGACTCGAACATATAGAAACCTACCTGTCAAATCGGGGCATAGAAGAAACCATGCGTGCCAACATCGCCGAATTCTTGTACGCCACCACAAAGGGGAAAATATCTAAGATAGCAGAAAGCGTCGACGCATTTCTGCTTCTAAAGGAAAAAAAGAAGGGTGCCAATGAATGATCTTGTCTCGGAATTCCAGCGTCTCCTGAAAGAGCTCCCAGATGAAAAAACAGGGGATACTACGGAGTTATTGCTACGTCTTATGCCCGATCACAAGGCTGAGGTTTTTAGGGCCTGTGCTATCCCTCACAAGTTCAATAAGAATATTATAATGACGATGTTGCCAGACCTCAAGCCCGGCTTGGCGGAGGAATTTTATCAGGAATTCATGGAGCTATCAATTATTGGTTCTGATCAGGACGGGCTTTCTCTGCACGATCAAGCCCGAAAGGAACTCTTCGGCTGGTGGCTCGTTCCTGAAAATTTCGGCAAATTCACAAAAATCAGCGCGCGTCTTGCGGACTATTATAATGGGATGGCACATAATGCGCATGGCCAGTCGCTCGAAATAGCCGAGCGACTGCGGATGTTTCATCTCATCGGCGCAGATCAGGAAAAAGGGTTTTCCGATTTCGAGTCGCTCTGCCAGCAGGCGCGCCACCAGTATCGTTTGAGCGAATGCAATGTCCTCATCAGGCTCGTTCATGAGTACGACCTTATTCTTGCTCCGGTCAGGCTCCTGTGGCTTTCCTATCACGAAGGAAAGCTTTCAGCCGACCTTCGTCAATGGGAGAAAGCCGAAAAAATATTCAATCTTATTGTCGAGAACACTGCATCATTGCCGGAACTCCGCATTAAGGCACTGCTAAGACTCGGCTATGTGAGCAATCAACAATACCTCTTGGACACGGCCATCGGGTACTACAAGAAGGCGCTGGAATTTGCGATGAATAACCCAAAGACAGACGTAAAGATTCACCGCATCAAGCAGGACCTGGGAGCAACCTACCGTGACAAGGGGGAATTGACCCAGGCTGAAATGCTTCTGAAAGAGAGCATCAGCATGGCAAAGGCAGAAAATGATCTCTCAGGCATTGCACTTGCCTATAACAGCCTCGGCATCCTCCAGCTTAATCGCGGAGATATTAATGCAGCTATAGAATCTTTCACAATGTGTCTTGACAGTCTTACACAAAGTGGACAGATATTTCGGACAGCTCAGGTCTATAACAACCTTGGTCTCGGTTATGAACAGCTTCGGGACCGGGACAAGAGCAAACATTATTTCATGAAAAGCCTGGAGATTAAACAGCAGGCAGGCGACACGCTCGGACAGGCACTTGCTCTCAATAATCTTGCACGAACCGAGGCAAATCAGGGGGAACTGGAAGCTGCGATAAAAGCGTCGACAGAGGCCATATCGCTCTTTGATCAAATTCGTGATCTTTACCATTTGGGAGTAGCGACACATAACAGGGGGAAATTATACCGCATGATAGGTAAACCTGAAGCCATCGAAGCATGCAGGAAGGACTTCCAGCATGCGATTGATCTCTTTACGCGATGTCAGAAGAATGATGAAGCAAAGTCCGTACGCGAAGAACTTGAATCTCTTACACGCAAGAAGAGACTCCCGTGGTGGGTATGGATAGCAATATTCCTGTTTCCCATTCTCCTTATCACGCTCTTTTTATTATTGAGCTTACCGAACACTGAATAGGAGGAAGACATGGCTGAGATTTTTATTAGCTATCGGCACGATGACAGCGAAGGATGGGCTGGACGTCTGTCAGAAGCACTTCAGCGGGCTTATGGGGAGAAAGCAGTCTTCTTTGATTTGGATTCCATTGCTGCTGCTGAGAACTGGAAACACAGAATAGATGAGTGTCTGGAGAATAGCAAAATCATGATTGTTATGATCGGCCCCAAATGGCTCACAATCTCCGATTCATCTGGTCGACGCCGTCTCGATGACCCAGATGATATCGTACGTCAGGAAATCATTGCTGCAATTTCCCGTCATATTCCAATATTAACTCTTTTAGTGGGCAACGCGACGCTGCCAAAGCCAGATGATTTACCCGATGCACTACGTAACATTTTGACTTATCAGGCACAGGAATTACCGACGAAGCGTTGGAAGCGTGAGATTGAATCACTACTACTTGAAGTTGGTAAAATTATTGGTCAGAAACCTGAGGTTGATAAGGCAACATCGACCATTAAAGTTGGCGAAGAGATCATTCTCGAAGATGTTTCCGCCGGTGATATTGCTGGATATAAGGGACGAGAGGTTCCAGAAGGCATTCATCCAGTAGAAGTCGGAAAGAAGGCCAAGATCAAAAAAGCATCTCTCGGCGATATTGTTGGTATTAAGATCACAGACAGGAAAGAGCGGAAACAGTCTGGTCGGTTAAAAAAATCAAAACAGTAACTATATTAAAGATAAAAGATTAAAGGGGGCATTCATGAGCATATCATCTGAAAAAGCTGTTTCAATAATCTCAGGACTAATTCCTGTCCCTGAATTTAAAGACCTCAAATCGCTCGTCTCTGCATTAAAGGCCGACCTTCAGTTCAGACTTGCTGGTAAACTATTGGAACTGTCACGTCCCTTATATCCCGAAAAGGTATGGATCGTTCAGCAATTGGCGCTCTGCACTTACAAGGATGAGGAGGTGCTTCCCGCAACACGCTTTCAGAAGGCGCTGGAATTTCTTGAGGAGATCGGACTGCGCAAGGAAGAGACCGATGATCCTGAGACCCTGGCGCTCGGAGGCGCGGTCTACAAGCGAATGTGGGAATATCGCGGCCAGATCGAGCATCTGCACGAGTCGCTTGCGTTTTACCGTGCGGGATGGCATGCCAGTCTGAAGCCGGAACCTGGTTCAGATAAAGCCCCAAGTCCGCCGAGGGATTATGGGTATAGCGCAGTAAATGCGGCATACATTCTTGATGTCCTTGCCTCAAGGGCTCGTGTTCTCAGCAAACGCACAGGCACACGTAGCGAAGAAGCAGAGAAATATGCACGTGAGGCAAAGGAACTTCGTGAGGATGCGCTGGAGAGACTGAAAAAGGCATATGCTGATGATCTTTCCCTTGAGAAGTATGACTGGTTTGCCGTGACACTTGCTGAGCTTCACTTTGGCCTTGAACATTATGATGATGCAGGGGAATGGCTCAAAATGACCATGGAGAGAGGCCCGTCTGAATGGGAGTTGCAGACTTCGTTCAGGCAATTCGTGAACATAGCACGCCTGCAACAGATCCATCCTCCCCGGGAGCATTCTGAACTGAAGGACTGGCACCCGGCATGGAGAGCGCTTTCCCGCTTTCTTGGTGAAAAGGAGACCCTGAGCGCACTGTCGTGTTATCGCGGCAAGGTGGGACTCGCCCTTTCAGGCGGAGGGTTTCGCGCGTCACTGTTTCACCTTGGGGTTCTTGCACGTCTGGCAGAGATGGATGCGCTGCGTTCCATAGAAGCCCTGTCCACTGTTTCCGGCGGAAGCATAGTCGGAGCGCTTTATTATCTGGAGGTGCAGCATCTCCTGCAAACGAAAGAAGATCATTTTATAACCAGAGAGGACTATATAGAAATTATAAGACGGATACAGGAACGGTTTCTGTCAGGCGTTCAGAAAAACCTTAGGACACAAGTGCTGTCGGATTTTGTAACTAATATTAAAATGATCTATACAAAGGAATACTCACGCAGCCACCGCCTCGGGGAACTTTATGAGAAGGAACTGTACAGCCGCATTGGTGAGGACGATACACTGTGCACTGAACCGCGTCTCATGCGAAACCTGTTAATAACACCTGCTGGTCATTCCGTGGACAAACCGTTCAAGCCCAAATTCTCCAACTGGAGACGACGTGCCAGGATCCCGGTACTGCTTCTCAATACAACTTCACTGAACTCGGGACACAGTTGGCATTTTACTGCACGCTGGATGGGAGAACCTCCGGGTTCCGTTTCAACTGAAGTTGATGTGAATGACCGCTACCGCAGGCTCTGGTACGAGCAGGCGCCTGAGGAGAGGCACAGGAATTACCGTCTCGGCTATGCTGTGGCAGCCTCAGCGTGTGTGCCCGGTCTTTTCGAACCCCTCCCGCTCGAAGGGCTGTATCCTGGCCGTACGGTCAGGCTTGTCGATGGCGGTGTACACGATAACCAGGGAGTGGAGGGATTGCTGGATGAAGGCTGTACCATCATCCTCTGCAGCGATGCATCAGGTCAGATGGAAGACCTGAAACGTCCTTCAGACAGTGTTATCGGGGTGCCTCTGCGTTCAAACAGTATTCTTATGGACCGTGTTCGAGAAGCAGAGTATCATGACTTGCGGGGCCGTGTTGAAAGCCGTTCCCTTCAGGGACTTTTTTTCATTCACCTGAAAAAGGACCTTAAAACGCTTCCTGTAGACTGGATCAATTGCGACAATCCTACAGTCCCGCCCCATCAGTCCACATGCACTACCGATTATGGAGTAGACAGGGACCTTCAGAGAAGGCTCGCCGCCATACGCACAGACCTGGATTCTTTTTCCGAGATCGAGGCGTATTCACTCATGCTGAGCGGTTATCTTATGGCCGAGCAGGAGTTCAGGGAACTGGACAAACAGCACAGAAAGGATGGAGAAATAGGGACATGGGGCGATTTTGATGTCGATGCTCCGCGCGGGGCCTGGACATTCCTGCAGTTGGAAAATCTTATGCGCCAGCCTCCGGACACATCTGATGCGCGCAGGAGAGAACTCGAAAAACACCTTGAAGCCGGTTCGTCATTGTTCTTCAAGATATGGAAGCTCAATCCCACACTGCACAAGCTTGGCCTGACCGTCGGCGCGGCTCTGGCTATTCTCCTTCTTTGGTTTGCATATTCTTACCGGGACACTCAGATCACACTCATTTCT
>QZKC01000048.1 GCA_003599425.1 Nitrospiraceae bacterium
CCGCATGCCGGAACGTCGAAAACCCGTTGGTTCACGGCCTCTCCCATCTGCAGATGCGTTGCGTTAAAGTTCACGATGCATGCGTTATACAGCAAGGGGGTCTCATTGTAGTAGTTCAATGCTCCGCTGATACGATAACCGTTGTTCAATAAGCTCTTCCAGCCAGTATCCCCATATATCTGTGGATTGAGATCTTTCAGTTTTTCAATGCACGAAAGGCGGTATTGGAGTGTTGCCGTCCATAGGACAGCAGCCTCGATATCAAGCCTTTCCCTGAGGGTTAAATTCACAAACTCACTCTCTTCATCTTGGACCGCGTCATCAAAAGATATTCTTGCCGCACTCATCTTAAGAGCAACCCTGTCAATGAGTGAATGGTACTTGCCGGGCACCTTTTGCAGCTTTTCCTTTACTGAATCAAAAAGGGAATTGCCGACAAAACAGACATCTGTATGGTATTTCCGGTAAGCATACTGGTTCAGCTTCAGGGGTTTGAATACGCTTTCATCTGTACCGAGAGGGAGATATTTAACAGATTCAAAACCCGTCTCATTCATCCGGCCTATATACTCTTTGTCCCACATGAACATTGACACGAAAGGGGATGCATTCTTTTCAAAGGCCTGAACAATAAGCCGCGGACTATCAATAAACCACGATGCGACCGGCATATCGATAGATCTGAGAAAAGACGTCAGTACCCCCTGCTCATCAAAGCCGAGATGGTTTATGGTCAGGATGAAATCTGGCCTGTTCTCGAGAATGATTTTAATAAATTGAGGTATCAGAGCGTGCCCATCAACACTGCCAAATGGAATTCTTACAACCCTGTGTCCGAGTGATCTCAAAGCCTTTTCTGCTTCCCGAACAAGAAAGTATCCTGTATCGATCAGCGCCACATTTGAAAAATCTGCAATGAACTTCGGATACTTCAAACGCTCCCATAGCTTTACTGCCATGGTCCTGTTCAGAGCGTCCAGGATCGGCTGGTAGTATGAAGGGAATGCTGATATTACAGAAGCTGCCGTAAATACCGCAACTGGCTTTATACCGTCTTTCATCTGAATTCCTGTTATCTTCCTGATCGCATCCTCAGGTGAAAGTCCCACAATGGATTCTATATTCCCCTGGAGATGAGGTCCATATTCTTTTGCAAGGCCATGCAGCTCACTGTGCGGTTCAACAGACACGATCTCAGCGTCAGGGAATCTCTTCAACAGCTCTGCAAGACAGTACCCGAGCCCGGCCCCCAATACAACAAGTATCCCCTTCCCTTGAAAATCAAATGAGTCCGCAGCCGCCCTCGCCTCTTCTTCAGGATCGTACAGGCTGTGAAGCGTCTTGACCGAACCGTCTTCTCCTGTCACCCGGAGAGAGAAATTCCCCTTTTGGGTCTCAACTAATGTGAACCTGCTATTCTTTACTGTTGCATCCACGGGAAACTCTTTGTAATGTTTCTTCCATTCTTCATGACTGATCTCATCCCTTCTTCAACACTCACAAGATTCGTCTGCGCCTCACGGTATTCCGGATTGATGTCAAGCGATTTCCTGAAGCATTTGTAAGCGCTTTCGAGATTGTTTACCGACCACATGAGAACCCCTATATTGTTCCATGCTTCATGGTTGCGCTGGTTCATTTCAAGGGCTTTCTTGAAGATGCGCAATGCCTCTTCTTTCTTGCCCAGCATATAATATCCTTCGCCGAGGCTTACGTACTTCTTTTCCCCGCCCCCGTAAGGGTTGACCTGTATTGATCTCTCAAGACATGTCACCGCCTCTTCAGGGTTACCGAGTTTCAGGTAGCACTCGCCCATATATTCAAACGCTGATGCCTTTTTCTTTTCCCTTGCGGGCAGCCTTTCTTCAGCTTTGCTCAGGTGCACAAGGGCATCATCCCATTTATTTCCATAGTAGAGAATAACTCCCATATAAAGATTGATCTCCGGTGAATCCGGTTCCTTCTCCATATATTTCAGGCAATGCTCCCTAGCCTTCTTAAGTGAAAGCAGCCTCAAATAGCATCTGCACAAATTCAGGTGCGTTTCAATCAATTTTGGGTACTTGCCCAGAGCTTGCTCAAAATAATCTATTGCCACATCAGTCTCACCCTGAAACTCAAATATTTCCCCTGTCCTGAGGAGCCGCATAGCCCTTGTCTTTTTTGAGAATAATAAAACAAATTCCCGTATGCCTACCCAGCATGTTTCAAAACAGAAAAACAGCTTAGCACACATCTTGTGAAGCCTTATATTGTAATATTCATGTCTGGTTAACTTTCCTGTCATGACAGCCTTTTTCAATCAGCCAAAAACTCTCTGTAATATATTTTTCTTCGTTGTCTTTTTCTTTACGCAGGATAACGCATCGCTTGAATTGGGATAAATAGTACAGTTAAGCCAGCAGTCGCAGAAGCCTTTATCTATTTTCTTCCGCAGATCATTTGCTTTCTTCCCCATCCATATTTCATCGAAAGGATCTTCTCTCAAGTCACCTACGGCCATATTTTTTAAAATAGGGCAAAAGTAAATCTTTCCCTCAGGACTGATCGTAGTGAACCTCCTGCCAGCCACACATCTTTTGAATACCCTTCTGGGATTTCTCTGATAATCTATAAGCCCGGTCAGGTAAAACAGCTTTGACATCAGTCCTTTCTCGTCTGTCTTCCCGGATTCATGATCACTGACAGCATCCTCGATAATACCGGTCATGAGATGTTCTATTTCATCGATCTGCTCATTGCCGAATGTAAATATCTCCGCTCCTTTCCAGGGCACAGGGAACTGTATACTCAGATCAAGGGCATTGTCCCTGCAGAATCTGTGTGTATCATATATGCCTGTGTAATTGTCAGTGGTAAGAGTATAGTTGACTACAATAGAGAGATACGGCAAGGTCTTCCTGATGACCTTCAGGCTCTCCTGAAATTTCTCAAAGGCATCATCTATCCCTCGTGTATTATTGTGCAGATGACCGAGTCCGTCAAGGGATGTGCCGATCCATACCCTGTCGATATAACTTCCCAAGCCTTTCAGTTTTGAAGTAATGATCGAATGATTATAAAGGTTGGACAATATACCTACCGACATGTTCTTATAATTCTTCAGGAAATAAAGGCATAGTTCCTGAAAGTCTTTTTTCAGAAAAGGCTCTCCGCCTGATATGACCAGCCCGTTTATTCCCTTGAGTATTTTTGATTCATCAATATAATCAACAAGCTCTTCCACAGGCATCTCTTTCCTGGGCATCATATGGTCATTCCTGTTTATGGCCCATACATTGCACATCCTGCATCTCATATTGCAGGCGTACGTAAGCTCCAGATACAGTTCTGTGATTTCCTTGTCAGGGGAGTTAAAGTCCTGGAATGATTCTTCTCCTTTCAGAATTGTATTCCTGCTTTTCTCTACCCAGTCTGTTACATTCATCCGTTCTCTCCTACAGGAGGCCGCTGTAGACATCTGTCATCTTTCCGGCAAGCACCTTCCAGTCAAACTTCTCCTCAATAAGTCTTCTTGCGTTTAATGAGATCTTTTCTCTGAGCATTTTGTCCATAAAAAGGGCCGATACTTTAGATGCAAATTCATCGGGAGCTGAAGCAATAAAAATTTCCTTTCCATTCTCAGCGTGTATCCCCGCAGCAGCAACCGGAGAGGCTACGACAGGGATGCCCACTGCCATGGCCTCCAGCAGTTTTCCTTTGAGCCCCCTTCCGAGCCTTACTGGCGCAACAAATACCGTCCCCTTAGCCAAATAACTGTTCACGTCGGCAACGGAACCTGTAATAACAATATCCTCACGCACCCTTAAACGGTTTATTCTCCTTGTCGGGTGGCTGCCTACAATGTAGAATTTAACATCTCCATGTTTCGCTTTTATAAGCGGCAGTATATTTTCCACAAAATGCACCACGGCATCTTCATTAGGATAATGTTTGTAATGACCCAGATACACAAGGTTCTTCTCATTGCTGTTTGAGTACTGATAGGGGAACGCGTCCGTATCTACTCCCTGCTCAACAGACGTCACCGATATATCAGGGAACAGGACGTCGAGATATTGCCTGTCTTCATCAGTTACCGATATAACTTTGTCATAAGAATATATATGATTTTTTTCGTAGTTAATCGCTTTAAGGGGCGAAAGATAGCGCTCAAGCCCCTTGTCGCTCTTAGCGAATCCTTTCCCGTAAAACATGGCCCCAACATCATGCTCAACAAATACGGCAGGATGGTTATTGACAAGCCTGCCGTAATAAGCCATCCATGGAAATTCAACCTGCACAATATCTATGCCATCTTTCCGCAAAATGTCCTCAATCGTTTCCCTCATGGAATAGCTGATATAATGAGTGAAGGTATCCGGAATTTCGCTCCTCAGGATTCCCTCGTCAGGTGTCGGCTTCCTCTCCACAAGATGTACATTCTTAAACACTTTCTTAAGTTCATCAATATAATCAAACTGTGCCCTGGATTCGATGAAACTCACCAGGGAGAAGTCATAACGGTCCTTCAGGCTGCTTGTAAGATTATATATCCTCATTGCTCCTCCGTTATTCAGAGGGAAGGGAGTAAATGGGGTGACAATTAATATATGCGGTTTGTGGCCATGCGTCCTCTCCTCGCGTCTTTCCTTGCGGGTCAGAAAAAGCGCTTCTTTGTCAGACAGCCTGATCCATGGAGACTCTCTTATCCGTCTTCGTAACACCTCAAATATCTGAAGAAAGGCGACAAGATAAGAGGCGATCTGCAGATAGTTCCCGCGCTCAACAGCAAGACTAACCCTTCTCGGTATGCTCCCGAGGTACTCTTTAAGATATGGTCTATAAGTGAGATTTTTCCAGAGAAAGAGCAGCATGTTCTTTTCTTTTATGGCTGTCGTATAGGCCCGCGGCAGCTTATTGCTGCTTGCAGCATTTTTGTGGATGACTGCAACCCGTGGATCATACATTACTTTGTATCCTCTCTTAAAGGCCCTGTATCCGAGATCATCATCTTCCCAGTAGAAAGGGCTGAACATCGGATCAAGCCCTCCCATATCAAGGTATAATTTTCTGTCCATTATCGCACATGCGCCTATAGGGTAAAGAGTAAGCGACGGCTTTTTAACAACCTCAAATCCCGGGGACTGCCGTTCATTGTAAAACCGCATTATGCCCTCCCTAAAGTCTCCCCATGAGTGGCCTTCATTCAGGCTGCCGTCCTCAAGAACAACCTTGGGAGCAACCGCAAAAACCTTATTATCATCGAAGTGGTGCAGGAGCAATGAAAAGGTCTCTTCTGAAAGAAGGATATCATTATTCAGAAGCATGATGAGGTCTTTATTTGCCGCCTTGATGCCCTTGTTGTTCCCTTTGGAAAATCCCATATTCTTCTTCAGTTCTACTCTTATTACCCGGGGAAATTCTTTTTTCAGCATCTCAACGCTTCCGTCTGTGCTGCCATTGTCCACTACGATCACTTCATGTTCACCAGTTGTATTTCTCAAAGCACTCTCAAGACGGGTTAGACATTGTGAAAGCATTTCTCTGCCGTTCCAATTAAGAATAACAACAGAGACCTCCTTTTTCCGGTTGCCGGCCGGGCAAAAGTCTTTTTTGCCATGTACCCTTAGGTATAGCTTATTGATCAACTCTTCCATGAAAAATAAAACCGGCAGTATCGCAGCCATCCCTTTCCCGTATGCAGCGATAAGCCTCTCAGGAACTCCGCGGGCTTTACTCTTCTGCCGTTTTTCGATCCATTCCATGACCCGGATGAGCGGGTTTCTGTGTGCCTCAAAAAATGATGATATATTCATACCGCTACTGCCCTGTCAAGATAATTTCTGATGCCTTCCCTGTAATCTTTTGCCTGTTCAAAGTCAGGCCTTTCCTCCATCAGGGCGTCAAGAACACTGATCGCGTCTGCATATTTATTTCCGTTTACATATATTTCAGTAAGCAGCAGATAGAAATTTATATTCCTCTTATCTATGTCCAGAGCCTCAATAAGCATTTGTGCTGCCTCGCTCAAATTCCCGTTTGCGATCTTATCCTCGGCCCTCCTCTCAATCTCATCGCGAAAAGTCTTAACGATGGAGGCACCTGATGATATATCGTCAAAAATTATGTCGTTAAACATATGCTGGATATCCTTCCAGCACTTAAAGAACACCTGCCGGTCATATGCTGTATCCCTGCCAGAGCCCATCAGGTTAATTACATGCAGAAGCGCCTTTTTGTCTTCTCCTTTTTTCAGAAAATAATCTCTGAGCTTCTCATCCCTGTTGAGGAGACTTCTATGAGGGTACGTTGTATTGATTTTCAGATCATCAACAACCCTGCAAAAGGCTTCGAACCTCTTGAGCCTTACCTCATAGTTATTTTTACCGTTATCTGCCTCCCAGTAATTATGTCCGTATCTGAAATCAATACCGTATTTTTCAGGCTTCTCGTAACCACTTGTACCGGGAGCGAACAGGCAGAACCCTGCGCTGGGGTTTACCGAGCCTATATGATCTTTATTTTCCCTGATAAAATTCAGCACATCTTCGAAGTCCTTAACGCTCTCTCCCGGCAAACCAAACATGAAATTGAGCGAGCAATGCACGCCGGCTTTCTTGCTGTCCTCCAGTATCCTGCTCATGTCCGCCCCTTTTGAGAAGACCTTGCCTATTTTCTCCATCAGACTGACAGAAGCCGTTTCCATTCCGTAGCCGAGACATATACACCCGGCTTTACCGAGTTTTGACAATAAATGAAAATCCATCTCTTCCCTGATGATCGCCTGCCCGGCCCATTGTATTATTAATCCGTCCTCTATTATCAGGTCACAGAGTTTTTCAAGTTCCCTAATGCTGCCATTAACGAGACTGTCATGGAACTCAAAAAAGCGGATATGTGGATGAAATTTCATCTGATGTTTCATGTCGCCAAAGATACTCTCAGCCTTTCTGGGCCTGAAGCGCCTTGAGAAGGATTTTTCATTGCAGTATATGCACCGGTTGGGACACCCTCTGCTTGATATAACAGGTATGGCATCGGACTTGGCGTATTGCTTGAGATCATAATCAGAAAAATCAGGGAATGGCAGGCTGCTTATATCTTTTATCAATTCTCTTTCTTCATGTACAGTAATACCGTCAGACCCTTTGCTGATAGTTCCGGGACACCCGGAGAGTTCTTTGTTCCCTTTTACTCTATCCACGATATCCTGGAGAGTCAGCTCACCTTCGCCATCCACAACCAGATCAACATAAGGGTTTGTTGCGGTGTTCTTTCCTGCCAGATACTTGCTCATATGGGGCCCGCCAAAGACAATTAAGATCGAGCTCTTCTTTTTTTTGATGACTTCAGCAAGATACAAGCTCATAAAATAGGAAGACCCATATACACTAAAGCCTATGATATCTGCGCCGCTTCCTACAACATAATCAGCCCATCTCTCCAGAAAATCTTTATGAGTTTCAGCGAAATGCAGAACATCATCCATGTTGTTCCAGAATACAAGGGCCTCTGCAAGATCCCATGATCTCATAAATCTCTCTCCTCCCAAATGAAAGCAGGCAATATTCAGGTCCTGGACAAGTACCTTATACCCTTCCTGCCGCATATAAGAGGACAGGGAGGCCAAAGCAAGTGGGGGAGTGCTGATGCCCCATGCCGGCGCCTGAACAAGAACCAGGTCATATTTTGCAGCCAGGGTATAGAGGTCTTTTGTTGTAATGAAGGGGAACTCCTTTCTTAACAGCTTTTCCATCTCGAACCTCTCTTTGCCCCCAATGCCTTTATTGACAATATCCCTGTAGAGGTCCAGGGCCTTCCAGGACAGGCCTTCTTTCACATGTGACTCTGCAAGATCGCTGAATCTTTTCATGGAGCAATCCTCTTCACTCATTTTATCTTCCATCATTTAAAACTCTTTCCCCAGTATAGTTATTCAGGTCTTTGCCATTTCCTGTGCGAGCTTTTCATTCAATGTTGAGATCTCCTGGTCCCTTCTCTTTATATTCTTTCTCAACAGTTCCAACTGTCTCTCGTGCTGCCTTTTTTCGGCAACGATCTCCTCTTTCAGAAATTTCACAGCCCCTTCGTAATAAAAAATCAATTTATCGAGACCTCTGTACGGGTCTGAAAGATCTATTCCCTCGCCCTGCCTGCTGCATTCCAGGAAGAACTTCACAGACTCGGCTGAATAACCATGCTTTACAATATCTTTCTTGTAACACTCAAGAGCTGTGTCATAAGCTTTCTTATGACGGTAATAGGCTCCAAGAAGCTTCCATTTGTCTATCTTTTCTTCAGTAACCCCAACCCCGCCAAGACCCAGTTCAATACAGAGCCTGCAAAAACGTTCATAACGCTCAAAGCGTGCCGGATAAGTATTCTCTCCATTGGCAGTCTGCCAGAACAAATGATGCATATGAGTCTCTACTCCGAATTCGTCCGGATTCTCGTACAAGTATGTATTAGGGACGATAACTATAAATGACTGAGATGGACTGACGCCATCGATCCACGCATGATTCTGACGGATGAAGTCAAGTGTCATGAGAAAATCCTCTTCTGTCTCGGTAGGATACCCGAACATGAAATTGGCATATGCCTTGATCCCGGCGTTGTGTGTATCCCTCAGTACCTGTGCAGCAGCCTCAGTTGTAAATCGCCCTTTGTTCATGCTTTTGCGCACTGCGTCAGAACCGCTCTCTATCCCGTAGCTGAGATACGTGCAGCCTGCCTTTGCCATCAGACTCAAGAGTTCAGGAGACATATCCTTGCGGACTATCGCCTGCCCTCCCCATGCGATCCTGACATTGTTCTGTAGCAACAGCTCAGAGAACTCCCGCAGAGTTTTCAGGGACCCATTAAGAACAGAATCACTGAAATTAAAGAACTTGAGATGCGGGAAAAGTGTCAGGTTGTGCTGAACTTCTTCAAATATCCTTTTGCCGGATCGCACACGGAATCTCTCAAAGTATTTTCTCTCATCACAGAAATAACATCTGTTCACGCAACTTCTGCTTGAAAAAATATCCAGCCTCTCAGGCGACGCATATTGCGCAAGATCAAATCCGCTATAGTCAGGAAAAGGCAGGGCATCAAGCGATGGAACAGGATTCCTGATGCCGCCATGTATGATCTCTTCTCCTTCCTTGAATACCAGCCCGGGAATACTTACAAAACGACCTTTCTCTTTATAAGCAGTGCAAAGTTCAGGCAGCGTCTCATCTCCTTCTCTCAGGACTATGGCATCCACACAGGGATTTTTCAATAATTCAAGCCCCCCGGCGTACTCCGCAGTTGAGGGCCCACCCAGAATAACTGTGGTATCTGGGGAGCGGACTTTCAAGCGTTTGATAATTTCGAGAGTATAGTTCTTCGTAGTGAAATATACAGTAAAGCCTACAAGTTGACTGCCTGTTTCTATGATGCGCCTTACCTCGTCATCTACTTCTTCGCTATACTCTTCCATCAGGCCTTTTACTGATGTCTCTGATGACCAGAAAGTATAAGCCTCCTGGCTCCACTGCCTCTTGATATCATCTGACACTTTGTGAAACAGTTCATTATTGAAATCGAATAAATTGACACTGAATCCTTTGTTCCTCAAATTACCCGCAAGGAGAGAGATCGCAAGCGGAGGTGTTTCCCTGCCCCAGCAAGGACATTGCACAAGGGTAATTGAAAACTCTTTTAACATATTTTCCCCCCCAGAAATGAGAATATAATGTCATTACAATGAATTCTGATCTCGATCATAATGATCCTTTCAAGATGCTGCTCCAGACAACGATTTAAGATTTACCCGCGCCTCCTGATAATCAGGTTTCACCTGCAAAGCTTTCATAAAATATCTCCGCGCATCTCCGATATTTCCCCTCTGTAAGCTGACCACTCCGAGATTGTTCAGTGCATCAGCATTCTGCGGATCAACAGTAAGGGCCTTCTCAAAAAAATGTCGCGCGCTGTCATAATTTTCAAATCCGAAGCATATCTCACCAGCTTCAACAAGCATCTCTGGGGAAGATGCTTCTTTATGAACCCTGGCAAGTAATTTTTCCATAGTTGGAATGATACCCTGCATATTGTTCAAGATATTACCTGTATGCTGATTTTGCTGTTCAGCCTGTCTAAGCCTTGATTCAAGCTCAAATATATGAGATTCCCGGCTCTCTTCAAACCTCTTTATTATTTCATGCTGAAAGACAGAAAAATTATTCTTTATGAATATTTGCTGATCATGTTTTATCATTTTTATTTGTTTATGCCGCTCGACAAAATAATGCTCTACTTCCTGAGCGCTATCGAAGAACTTTATCGCAGCATCTGATCTCTGTCTCAGCATGAACTCGTGAACGAAATAATTACTGCCATAAGCTTCATTGAATTTTTCCCTACTGGCCAGCTCTCTATTTACAAGGAAACAGCAGTCCGAACATGAAACGATCCGGAAATACCCTTCGCCAGCAGGTTCTCCCCAAAGCTGCAGATTATACATGTCCTGTTCTTCATGGTTCCAGAAGATCGTGTTCTCAGCGCTTGTGGTCTTATCAACATACTTCACCTGAAAGTTCATAATATCAGGCGGTGCAATGCTAAGCCTGCATAACAGATGTTCAAAGAAACCCTGGCTGAAAATTATGTCGCTGTGAACGAAAAGGATATATTGACCGTCTGCAATTTCTGAAGCAGCATTATATAAAGCAGCAAGTGATGAAGCTTTCTTATCAAAAGATATAACCTTTTCTATTCCTTCTTTCCCTGCCGCCTCTGCCGAGCTGTCGTTTGAGCAGTTGTCCGCAAATATAATTTCAAGATATTCCTTCCACTTTTTATCAATGGATCCCAATAACCTTTTAAGATAAAGGCGCTCATTGTCATTTATTATCACTATGGATACTTTCATGGTTTCACCTATAAGCATTCAATAAGGTCCATAGCTCTTTCCAGTGATTTTCCATCCATTTTGTGCGCAACATAGGCGACGGCCTCTCTTCTTGCTTTTTTTGTACCATCTGGATTTTCGACAAGCAGTCTGAAGGCCTTTTGAATTTCGTCCTCCGTATAAGCCCCATATGCTGACTGCATCCTGACAAAAGGGTAAAAGTCTTTATCATCTGAGAGATTAATAAGCATGAGAGGCTTGTCGAGAATCAATGCGTCGATTGCGGTAGTTGAAAAGAACGTAATTACTCCATCAGATACAGCTATCAGCGATTCCGTATCATGATACTTTATGACCCTTGCATTGAAGGTGCCAACCTTTTCCGCTATGGCCTGAACATCAGATATTTCCTGTGAAGGATGTATCTGGAATAATAACTGTACATCGGGATAAAACGCCGCAGATTTGCAGGTCTGGATTATTGCTGTTTCAATCTCCTCAGACGAAGGGCAGTTTCCCGGCCCCTGACCCTGAGTAGTAAATAAAATGATTTTATGCCCCGGATTAACCCCAACTTTCGCGCATATGTCCTTCCTGTCGGGCTTAAGGGCAAGCGTCCTGTCAAAAACAGGTCCTCCGGTGACTGTTACTTTGCTGGGTGATGTCCCGTTCTCTACCAGGAAATCCCTTGTAAAATCACCCCACGCCGCAAAGCAGTCCCCCTCAAACGGAGCAAAAGCATGGAGTGAATATTTATTAGGTGTTCCATGCTGGACGATCAGGGTTTTTATCCCGAGTTCCTTGCAATGATGGACTGCATTTCTCAAAATATAATTCACTTCTATTGCCATGAAAAGGTCCGGTTTTACAGTATCGATGGCGTTCATAAGCGGCTCCAGACCCCATGCAAGATCGAAATCCTTTGTCCGTTTCCTTTGGGTATAATCATCAAATTTTTGGTACCGTATGCCGTATCTGTCAGCCAGTTCCCACTCCTCTTTGGTCAGAAGCAATACGTTAAGGTCTATATCAGGGCGTTTTTCCAGCTCGCGGATCACAGGGATCATCTTCTTTAAATGTCTCTGCAAATACGAAACGAACAGTATCTTTTTTACCTTTATATTCTTCTTGCTCACATCTTTTTTGCAGACTAAAACATAAAAGTCAGCAGATGTCTTTCTCGCATCGATAATCCTGAAGCCGGCGTTTGCCATGACCAGCTTTAAGGTCTTCGGCGTAAAATAAAAGTTATGCGCAATCTGAAAAGTTACTTCGTCTTTTGGCAGAGACTCAATATTATTTATTGCCGGCACTTCGACAAAGAACCACCCATTATCTTTTATAAGTTTACGAACAACTGAGAGGGACGCTGACAGGTCGCTCACATGTTCAAGGACATGCCACATGGTTACAACATCATATTGCGGAGTCCGGGGAATCATCTCAAGGGTTCCAGGGAAGACTTCAATTCCCTCATTTTCCCTAACATATTTTGCATAGTTTGGTTCGATCTCAGCTCCCCTGATATTATTAAATCCATTCCTCCTCAACAGCGATAAAAATGTTCCCCCTCCACAGCCTATATCCAGCAAAGAGGCATTTCCCGAATCTATGACATGCTCTTTTATTAAATCCATCCTTGATAGCGAGGCTGGCATTCTGACATTATGAAATTTTTCATCAGGAATGTTAGGGCATTCGTACAGCTTTCGGTAATTTTCACTGTACAGTCTTTCATGCTCCTTACCCCGGACAATGGGAGAGAGATATATAAGGTCACATACCCTGCAGCGCACTACATCTCTATAAATTTCATATCTGTTTGTCCTCGTATAAAGATCAGACTCATTATCGCAAAAAGGGCATTTTTCATAGGTAACATCGAGAAGCGCGAGAACCTTTCTGTTGAAATTCATGAAATCCGCACTCTTTTGCCTGTACATATCGCAGTGTCGAATCATGTATTCATGCTTTTCATTTAGAAGTCTTTCCACGATCCGGATCATCCTGTCACCGTTGATCTGAATCTCATTCCGTGCATCTAAAATGTACTGTGGTTCCCCTATGTCTTCAATGAAATATCTGTTTTTCCTATGGCTTCCGATAGGAATAAACGGAACATGCTGGCCGAAGGAGACAATATTAGCATGGCCTCTCATCCCGAGGACAAGGTCCATCTTTTTATAAATGCCGGCAAGCGCCTTGGCCCTTTCAGACTCAGCCGGATAGAGAAAAGGTACCTCTTCATCTGTTACAAAAAGTCCTTCACCCAGCCCATCTCTGAGTTTTCTGATGATCCCCCGGTCGAAATCGCCTCCCATGTGGCCAACATAAATAATCTGTGCATTCTTTATATCTCGCAGGTATTTCAGCAAATAGATCAGATCCTTAATGAACGCATCCCTGTTTTCTTCCCATGGATCAGGGAAAGATTGATTCTCTCTGTCTGTAGTCCAGTTGACAGCAACCTTCAGCCTGTCCTCTTTCAGGCCCGGAATTATGACATCTTTTGATTCAAGGAACATTCCGCTGTCAGGAATTACCTCTATCTTCCTCCCATCGCAGCCTCTGTTGATCAGTTCTCTCTTTGTTCCGGCGTTTCTTACCGAAAACAGTGTCGCCTTTTCTACGGTTTTTACGAGGTGCTTATTGGTGATCGGCAGAAAGTCGTTATTGTCATATTCAAATTTATTGAATCCAACACCGTATACAACAAAGGGTACTTTTATCTTATCTATGAGATCAAAGTCTATATTGAACTGCCATCCGGATGTGCTCCCGTCCTGAGGTCGATAGAAAACCAATCCACCCCCACCAAGCAGAAAAAGGTCGGCCTCCCGGTTCATCTCTGAGATGACATCCTTGGTAAATGTTGTTTTCTGGCAGTTTATATATTTAAATTCCAGATGATGCTCAGATAAAGCTCTGAGATTGTCGGCAATAGACTGTTGAATGATATTGTCACCAAAATTGCCTGACCACGCACCCGCATGCCAGATAAGTTTTTTCTGATTCTTTGCTCTATTATTCATTGTCCGGTTACGCTTTGACACGTCTGCTTTCACATGCGGACATGTTAACAAAAGAGTATTTAAAGCAGCTTTTGCACAATTCAGGCATTTTATTCTTGTTTTTTCGTTTCAGATTTTTTCTCATGACTTTAAGCAAATGTGCTTTATAGTAAATATCCAAAAGAGTCTTCTCCATGATATTCCCGAGTTTCAATCTGCCGTCAACATCTCTGCAGCATGCCGTAACATCGCCGTTATGGTAAACACCCATTGTAGTCCATGGGTATTTGCATTCATAAAAATAATCAGCATCTTCAACATCGTGCCTGTCCATTTCAGGAACAGGTTTCATAGAGTACATATGAGTTATCCTGCAATTGTCCACGCGGGGCTCCCAGAACTCAAGAAATTTATCATGCTGGCTTTTATTGAATACAGTGCCGATCATTTGAATCCTGATCTCAGGATATTCAGTCCTTAAGTCTTTTTTCATAGCGATCAGATCAGTAATGGTTTTGTTTATTTCATGGATACTTTTAACGCCTGGACGATGTTTTTTATAAATGAAGTCGTCATCAAAACTGTCAACTGAAAAGATGATCTGATCCAGCTTTAGATCCATAAGTTCTTTCATCAATCTTTCATGCAATAAGATACCATTGGTGTTAAAGCCAACTTTTAAGTTATTAGCTTTTGCTATTTTGACGAACTCTGTAAATTCGGGGTGCATCAACGCCTCCCCCCATAATGTAAACCGCACCATAGGGATGCCCCATGCCACCAACTGTTCAATTACACGCGAGAAAATTCCTTTCGTCATGTATCCCTTCCCCCTGACAGAACTGCGAAGCTCGCACATGCTGCACTTCACTGAACAGTGATTCGTCAATTCAACCTGAATATACTTTGGCCTTCCTGGAGTGCAGACCGAGAAGTCTTCATGAATCATATGGTTTATGAAGGCCTCAAGGGGTTGCGAAAGAAGCTTCCAGACAATTATGTCATCTCCTGAATCAGTATAATGAATACCATCATTCGAAACCTTTTTATATTCATTGCCTTCCAGTGCACGATTCAGGTCCACATAATACAAATCATGCTCTTTCACGATCTGTTCCGATATCTCATTAAATTTACGAATATCACCTAAAAAACCTGGCCTGATATATTCAGAACTTTCAGATGTATTCAGGCATCCCATGAAAACAATATGTTCTGTAATGCTCTTCAGAAAAGTTAATTCCCGGTTCAGGTCCTTGATATATTCATCCTGAGAACTCCATGTGTTTTTGCCGAATATTTCATGAATTGTTCTCCTGTTGCGGACCAATAATTCCCTTATGTCGTTTACAAACTCAGGATACCCGGCAGCACATGAATCCAGCCATTCAAACATAGTTTTTGGAAGGGACCTTGGAATGAATTCACACAGGTTCAGATTTACAATGATTACATCCGGGTAAAAACTTAGGATCTCGTCATAACTGAACTTCAAGGACTTAAGCATATAGTTTGGATAGGCTATGGTTTTCATATTGAAATCTATATTTGAAAATCTTCCGCATAGCAGGTCCTTTAATTTGTGTTCCAGACATGACTTCTTGTTTTCCCAGGTCCTTGGCAACACGCGGGAGTCGCCCAATATCAATATATTTATTTGTCCCTGGATATTATGTTCACCATTCACCCCGCCATTTGGTTTATGATTGTTTTTCCCATGACCTGTTTTATTTCCTAATGCCTGCAATGCATTATAATTCTCGACAGCTTCTTTAAGGCACATCCCCTCTTTTATAAGAAAACGCAATATATCTTCTGCTTCTTCGAATTGCTCTCTGTAAATATGTACAACCGCCGTGTTATTTAAAAGCACACCCTTAAAAGCATTAATCTTGTCGAGTATGTCCTTGAAATAATTTTGCGCCTCCTCCATACTTCCGACATGGACCAGATCTTCCCCTGCTCCTATTATCCCTTCCATCGCTGAAGATAATTCTTTTAATCTGTCCAACATGCCGATCTGCTTATCGCCTGATTCAGTTGTGCCTTTCAGATTTACCTCCTGATTTCATGCAACGTTGCCTAATTTGAAACCCAGCAAATATATGTTTGCCCTTTAATCATCTTCAAAAAAATTTGCTTGATCTCCAAAAATAAATTACGTCACACAACAAAACATTGAGGTTTGAGCAAAATTTGTGCCTTATACGTGAGGTGATCGAATTTTGTGAGAGGGCATTTATCTTCAATGAGAACTCAACAGAAGAATTTCTTTAATTTTATTTATATTTCATTTAGTTAGGCATATATATTGATAAGTTACATGAGTAAATATGAAAGTATTTTATTATTGGCCTCCTCAGCTATATTTGTGATGCCATTTTAAATATCAACGCAACCTGTCAATTTTTTGAGCTCTAATAGTGTTCGATATCAGGATACTTATACTTTCCCGGCCTCCTGCATCTCCTTCCAGCCGCTTCTTAATATCTGGATAACCTTTTCAGCATCATCAATGGCAATCATATCACCTTGTGTTCCAGCCTTATGAAGATTGCTGAGGACATAGTCATACAGACTCCTGAGATTCCGTGACACGTCTCCTCCTTCCACGTTCACAGAATTTGACAGTTCTTTTATTATTGCGGTGGTTTTCCCAAGATATAGCGACGTGCCGGTCGAATCTCCTGCCTCCAGTTTATTCCTCGCTGTTTTTATAAACTTAACAGCGCCGTCAAACAGCATGGATACTATCTGTATCCTGTTCATATTGTTTTCGAGCTCCTGTTTGTTCACGGATCCCTCCATTCTGTCCTCCTTATTATGAGAAAATTTGTTATGCAGTAAAAGCAATATACGTACCATGAAATATTTGTAATTTTTCTGATGTGTTTACAGAAGGTGGAATTAACTTTCAGGAAATTTTTTCCATCTAAACGATATTTTTTCCTGTTATTGAAACAGCTTAGAAATATACCTGAAGAGTTTATTACTTCTTAGTCCGCAGAGTCATATAGACAACCTGGAATTAATCTGTTTTGTCAGATCAATGGCATGCTTGTTCTCAGAATCAAATAAAAATACTTTCTGGAGTTCTTCCTCTGCTTGAGCCGGCTTCCCCATGTTCAATAACGTTTCTGCAAGGACAAGGAGAGTTTCTATATTCGCCGGATGATAGCACAGATAATCTCTCAACCTGAGCTCAACATCCTCAAGCTTATTCAATTCTCTGCCCATAGCAACGAGGGAATCCAGCATCTCCCTGTTATCAGGGTCTTCCGCAAAGGCGCTGCACGCAAGATGAAAGCCTTTCTCATTGTCTCCTGCCTCCCAGCATTGCAGTCCTTTTTCATAAAGAGCTCTTATATTCTCACCTCTGGTCCTTCTGGACAGTACCTTTTCAAAAACTCTTTTAAACCTCTCTGCGGTTTTTCTCGAATCAAATTCCCGTTCTGCTTTGTGCAATGCCTTTATGCTAATCTCTTCCCTTAATTCATTATCTGAAATTAATCTTTTCAAAGCTTCACACAGAGAAACATGATCATTCGGCTGGACCAGTAAGCCTGCATCACCCACAACTTCAGGGATAGATCCTGACAGAGTCGATACAACAGGCTTCCTGCACGCCATACTTTCAATTAGCACCATACCGAACTGTTCCTGCCAGTTCGGTGATGGTATACTTGGCAAAATAAAAATGTCGGCAATATTGTGCAGCCTGTGGATCTCTTCATATGGGTAATTTTCTAAAAACAGAAAACTGTCGGCAATCCCCAGATGTGCAGTCCTTTCATAGAGCAATTTCAGTTCAGGGCCATTGCCTGCCAGTACAAATCTTATGCCGAATTTCTTTAACTCCCTGTCGCGCAATATTTTTGAAGCTGCATGGACAAGATCATATACCCCTTTTTCCCAGACTATCCTCCCAATAAAGAGAACAACAATTTCTTCAGTGCTGATATGCAGTCTCTTTCTTTCACTCATCATTGCCTGATCGTCCGGTTGGAATCTATTCAGATCGATCCCCATCGGTATAACATCTATAAATTCTTCCGGCACTCCCTCGAGAACAAGCGCTTCTTTTGCCCGGCTGGTAACAGCGATGAAATGATCCGCGTTCTCCCGGACCATTTTTTTTATTTTAAAGATCATTTCATGATCATCGTAATTGAAAGGTATATTTTCCCATTGCAGACAAATTACTTTATTGCCATGTTTGATCTTTGAATGTATAGCCTGTGCTGAGAACAAATATGAGCTATCTGCAGAAAATATAATTTCCTTGTCCGCAAGATGATCTTCCAGGCCTTCTATCTGTCCAAGAAGACCTCCACCTGTTCCGGGAAGATGCATTACCGAGAGCTTGATATGAGATGTGTCGTACTTGTGTACTGCCGTAGTATATGCTGTAATGTCGAAGCAGTCAGAGAGGGGCTCATAATTCTGCATTTCCCATTTATTAAGATTTGCCCCTCTGACTATGGCTAATTTCTTACGCATATTTTATCTTACGTTTTATGGGCCAGCTCGTGGCACATGAATAGCAAGTTATTTTGCAATAACTCTGCCAACGCAGGGATAAACAACCTTTCAAGCGTGCGGAGGAATAAAATCCTTCTAACTTACTGTTATTATTGAGTAGATTGCTGACTGAAGCAATATGCGATTTTTTGGACTAACGCAGCATTGTCAATAAAGTGACAATACGAGGAGAGGTCAAACACCAACTTTGACGTTCTGTCTTACTTCCTTCATCATCTCTTTCCAGCCTTCTCGCAGAGTGTCAATTACCTTTTCAGCGTCTTCTATAGCGTTGATATCGTTGTTTGCATTTGCCTGAAGCAGGCGCTGAAGCACAAAATTGTAAAGGTTTCTCAGGTTGCTGGCTATCTCACCGCCTTTTTCCATATCAAGCACATTTGACAGTTCTGTGACTATAAGAGTCGCTTTACTGATATGTACACCTTTGGACATGATATCTCTATTCTCCATTTTGCGTTTCGCGATCCTGAGATGATTCAGAACACCTTCAAAAAGCATGAGAATGATCTGAACTCTGTCTGTAGTAGCAAGAACTGTTTTCCTGTAACCTGCGATATCCATTCAACTGCCTCCTATGCTCTTGTAGAAAAATTCACACTGGAGAGATAATTGCCTATGTTGGTATAACCGCTTACAAGAGCCTCCAGTGATGTAAATCTGCGGACCAGATCCTGTTCGGTTTTGTCGAGCCTGTACTCCATGTTCCTTATTGTTTCATCAATATTCTCTATGATATCTTTCAATCCATTTTCCCTGAGAGTTATTGAGCCGTCAACAGAACTTATTGCAGTGTTGATATAACTGTACAATTGATTTGCGATGCCGTCAGTTGAGTTTGTGAAAAAAGTTGCAACGTCATCAAGATCAGAGGCAAGTTTTGAATCCAGAGTACTGCTGTTAATATTCAGCTTCCCTGTCTTGCTGTCTGTCGTTATTCCCAATTGCGCAAGGATATTCATATCAGTGGGCTGGCCTGATACCGTATTGGATATAATGCTCCTCAACCTATTTTGAATATTGCGCGCTGTCCCTTCTCCAGAGAGAATGCCGCTTTCGCCTGTAGCAGAGTCATATGCCATGTTGGTAGAAATAAGATCAACAGTATCATTATATGCGTTTACAAAGTCGTTTATCTGTTCTTTTATGGTGTCCCGGTCTGCAGTAACCGATATCTTTGTTGATGCTCCCACACCATCTTTTTTCAGGTTTATCGTTAGGCCTGTTATTACATCGGTTACGGAGTTCGAACTTCTTACTATCTGGAGACCGTCTATAGTAAAATCAGCATCTTTAGCTGTCTTTTTCTCGGTAAAGGTTGTGGCTCTGAAATCCGCAGTGCTTCCAGTTCCATCAAGTGTTGTGCCGGCGTCTATTGTTATGGTTTTTGCAGCGCCTGTACCATTGCCTTTTATGATCAATCGGTATGGTGTTGCTCCCACTCCGTCATTTACTATTGTCGCTGTTACCCCAGGATTGCTGGCATCAGCATTTATAATATCTCTTAAACCCTCAAGCGTAGTGCCGTTTGTAACAGTAAGTGTGCGCTGGGTTCCACCATATGTATATTGAAATGCCTTGTCGGTTCCACTGTTATTAACAACAGTGGTTGATGCGGCGACTCCGCTGTGAGCTTCATTCTCTTCAGAAGCAAGAGTCGTAACGGTTAGTGTATAATTGCTTGTCGAGGCCGTATTGGAAACGGTCGCTTCAGCAACCGCTGAATCTCCTACAGACGCTGACTTTGCATAAAAGTTCGATGCTGACTTCAGCTTGTCCACAGCACTTTTCAGGCTCGATAGTTTCGATGAAAGACTGCTGTATTGGGTTATCTTCTCATTATATGAAGATTTCTTGTCTTCCAGTATGTTTATGGGCTGACGCTGCGCCTCGATAAGTTTCGAGATCAGGTCATTATAGTCTATGCCGGTGCTTATGCCACCAACAGTAAATGACGACATCTTATCCCTCCTTGTTTATCAGGAGACCTTTTAAGTCCTGTGAACGTTTTGAAAGTTCTATAACTTCTTCCGGTGGTATCTGGCGAATGACTTTATTGGTTTCGCCATCTACTACTTTTACTACGGTAATGCCCAGCTCTTTCTCTATTTCTATATGTATTTTCCTGTCAAAGTACTGTGCCGCTGTTGCGATCCGGTCAACAGCTTCCTGCACATCACGCTTTTCATTCTTTTTCGTATCTTTCGCTTCAACTGTAGTTTCAGATTTCTTTTTCCCTTTATCTAATGGATTGCGGGTTTCTATCTCCCGTGCCGGGATTCTATCAGAATTTTGTATTTTCAGAGTCCCTTCTATCATTTTTTATCTCCCTGCTACCTTAGCTATTCAGGAGCAGGGCGGGTTCCACCCTGCCCCTGAACTTTAATCCCAAAGGGATCTATCCTAAAAGCTGCAATGCGTACTGTGGGAGAACATTCGCCTGAGCGAGAACGGCTACGCCTGCCTGTAAAATTATCTGGCTCCTTGTGAGATTTGCAGTCTCAATAGCAAAATCCGCATCTCCGATTCTTGAATTTGCTGCTTGGAGATTTTCAGCCGCGATCTGAAGGTTTGCAATGGTACTGCCAAGCCTGTTCTGAACACCGCCAAGATTACCTCTTCTCGTTGAAACCGTTGATATAGCGCTGTCAATGAGAGTCAGCATTGACTGAGCATTAGCTGCAGTTTCAATACTTGACTGGGTTCCACTGAGTCCGAGAGCCGAAGAGTCGATATCACCAAATGTAGAACCGGTGATCGAGATTCTGTCATTTGCGGTATTATTAATACCTACCTGCAAAGACACTCCGCTTGCACTCAGGCTTCCATCCAGCAGTTTCAGGCCGTTGAATTCAGTGGTATCAGAAATTCTCGTGATTTCACTCTTCAGGTCCTGGAATTCATTATTCAATGCAGTTCTGTCTGAAGATGACAGCAGCCCGTTAGCAGCCTGTGTTGAAAGTTCTCTCATTCTCGTAAGAATGTTGTGAATTTCATTCATACCACCTTCTGCGGTCTGCACGACAGATATTCCGTCCTGCCCGTTTCTTACTGCCTGATTAAGGCTTCTTACATGTGCAGTCAACTTCATGGAAATAGCAAGACCTGCTGCATCGTCTTTTGCTGAATTGACCCTTAAACCTGAAGATAATCTCTCAACAGATGTTCCGAGGGAACTTTGAACCTTACCGATATTTCTCTGAGCATTCAGAGAGAAAAGATTTGTGTTAACTATTAAACCCATGGTTTCCTCCTTGATTTTTCAGTCATCTGCCATTTTGGCTTCTGACTCTGGTTTCCTTACCATTTATTAGCAAGCTCAAGCTTGCTGTTGCTACTTTAAGGATTAGGTCTTTTTTCTTCTTGTCTCTTTCCTCCTTTCCTGACCATCACCTTTCATTCTTTAGGTCTTTTATCGGTATCTTTTAAAAAAACTTTAGCCCAATTGTAAATTTTTTTTTCAGTCGTAAAAACATGTCTTTTTAATGATAGATGCAACTTTGTAAAAGAATGAAAGAATAGAGGGGAAATTGAGGAACTGCCGAACACGCTGGATAACTTCAAGGAATGATAAATGTAGGCTTAGATTGTATTCAATCCCTAATAAAACTCTTTCAGAGTATGCTCTAATTTTGCAAGGTCAAATGATTGCCTTACAAGAGGTCTCTCTTTAATGACCGGTATCCTCTCCTCAAGAATAGGCCTTTTATTTCTGAAAATAATCCCTAACGGAATGCGATCACCCCATTCAAGGGCTCTCTGAAATGCAGCGATTCTGTCTTCTGGATTGTGTTCAGTCTCTATGTGATAAACCCTTTGCTTATACCACTCAAACGTATTTATCTTGTTGAAAGTCACGCAGGGCTGCAGTATATCAACAAGACTGAAGCCGTTGTGATTGACCGCTTCTTTTATCAGCCATGTTAAATGTTCCATGTCACCAGAAAAGCTTCTCGCTACAAAACTGCAGTCAAGTGCTATTGCCAAAGCAAGGGGATTGAGCTGCCCTGAAAACACTCCGAAAGGCTGGTTCTTAGTCTTCATCCCCTCCATACTTGTCGGTGAAGCCTGCCCTTTTGTGAGACCGTATATCTGGTTGTCATGGACAAAGAGCTTTACATTAATGTTCCTTCTGATATTATGAACAAAGTGATTCCCGCCCTCGCCATAACAATCGCCGTCTCCGGTGAATATAAATACAGGATGCTCGTGGTTTGCAAGCCTTATGCCGGTAGCAACAGGCAATGCCCTGCCATGAAGTCCGTTAAATGTGTTGCATTTGACGTAATGGGGAAATTTGGCAGCCTGCCCTATTCCGGATACAATAGTAAACTGATGAGGCTCGATATTCATTTCAACCATTGCATCCTTAAATGCCTTCAGTATGCCAAAATTCCCACATCCCGGACACCAAGCTGGATGCTGTCCTCTATAATCCTGTAAAGTAGGCATTCAGTTCTCCCAGTAGCCCGTCCAGAGTAAACGGTCTTCCATCATATTTTGTGATCATATGCTTAAATGTATATCCTGTTTCAGCCCGCACGAGGCGTGCAAACTGTCCAGTTGCGTTGTTCTCGATACAGATGGAATGTTTTGCTTTATTTAAAATTCCAAGATAATCGAATTTTTCATTTTCAGGGAACGGGTATATCTCAGTGAAATGAAGCACAGCGACTTTATTGTGTGGATCAGGTGTATTTTGCAAAAGGACATCAACAGCTTCTTTTACCACTCCATATGTTGAACCCCAACCAACAAGCACTATTTCTGGATCACTATCACCATAAAAAATAGGCGGAGCTATCTCTTCCCTGACATGAGGCAGCTTCTTGAACAGCCTCTTATCCAGCATCCTTTTCCTTGTTTCAGAATCCTCAATAATATGACCTTCCTCATTATGCTCATCGCTGTCGGTCACTACAAGAAAGCTTGAATCACCGGGAACCGCAAGAGAGGTCACACCATTTTCTGTAAATGCATGACGTTTATATTCTGTCAGATTTTTCAATCCATCCCCTCTCAATCGCTGATCGGAATAATGGATCTTACTGAGGTCAAATTTATCGAAAGTCCATTGGGTATCAGCAAGGTACTGGTCAGTAAGAATAATGACAGGTATCTGGTATTTCTCAGCAATACCGAACGCCTTATTTGTGAGATAGAAGGCCTGCTCAGGTGTTCCCGGAGCCAGAACAACACGAGGGAATTCCCCATGTGCCGTATAAAGGGCAAATAGCAGGTCTCCCTGTTCTGTCCGTGTCGGCAAGCCGGTCGCGGGGCCCGGCCTCTGTGCAAGAGCAATTACTATTGGTGTCTCGGTTATTCCTGCCAGTGAAAGCCCCTCCACCATAAGGGCAAAGCCACCTCCTGAAGTCCCTGTCATGGCCCTTACACCGGCAAAAGAAGCGCCAAGTGCCATGTTTATCGCAGCGATCTCATCTTCGGCCTGTTCAATGATGATCCCATATTCCTCTTCCTTGTCAGCAATATAATTCATGATCCCTGTAGAAGGCGTCATAGGATATGCAGAATAGAATTTCAGTCCTGACGCAATAGCTCCAAGACCTATCGCTTCATTGCCTGCAATGAGCATAAAGGGTAAACTGCCTCTTTTCACTATACTGAATGAGCATCTCTGGCAGTTCTTGACAGCAAACTCACGGCCTGCCTGTGCTGCCTTGATATTGCTGTTTATTATTTCATCACCTTTTTTGCTGAATGTAATTTTTAACATTTCAAATAGAACATCCAGTTCCATTCCCAGCATGCCGAGAACAGCTCCCACTGCAACAGTGTTTGCCATGATCTTGCTTTTTCCGTGTTCCTCAGCAAGCGCAACGAAAGGTATATCAAGAAAGTGATCCTTTTCATATTTTTGCTTTAATGCAGCGGAATCATAAATAATAATCCCATTTTCAGTCAGCTCTTTTTCATGCTGTACAATGCTTTCCTTGTCCAGTGCAACCACAATATCGATCATGTCCCTGGATGATGTGATCTGCTCATCAGATACCCTGACCTGAAAGAAATTGTGCCCTCCCCGAATGCGCGATTCATAATCCTGGTGGGTAAAGACATGATACCCGGATTTTGCAAAGACATGGGCAAGCGTATCCCCAACAGTCTGTATTCCCTGCCCTGCTTCACCACCTATTCTTATTGAATAATCCATGACTACTTCCATTCCAATCAGGTCACAGTGACTGCCTCATCTCTGCCAGCCATCTGATATGGCTCTTTTCCTCATTGATGATCTCATTCAGAATCGCATCTTCCCCTAATACATCTTTAAGGCCATAATAGTATAAAAGAGTTTCTCTTTCAAAACCGATTGCAAAACGGACTGCGTCCGCTCCTGCATTAAGGTGTTCAAGTGAAACAAGCGACTTGTTCTTGCCAAGGAAAAATTCAGACTCCGCAACGGCCCGGAGAAATGCCGATGCTTCACCTGTTTCATCAACAATATTGTCCGGCACTGTTTTTTTAAGTTCGGAGAACTTCATCTCATGCTGCAGCTCCTTTGCAGCAAGTGTCTCAAAAAGTTTTTTCAGTTTTGCATCCTCGCCGAATTTCCCAGACATGCGGGTATAAAAATCATATCCAAGCCTTTCCGTCTGAACTGCCTGTTCAACCACTTCCTGTATGGAATATTTTTCCATATACCCTCCTCAGTAGGAATTTAAAACTCTTTATCCAGAAATTTCTTCAACCCCTCAGGGTCATGTAGCGGCTCATAACAGATATTTTTTTTGCAGGGGATGATGTAACCCCTATCCTCGCGATATGAAATAAACATATAGGGTTTATACCATGTTATGGCTGCTGATGCAAGTTCACTTTCCGGCAAAGCATGCACCGCAAGTCTGAGTCCGTTAAAATAAGCGTCGAGCGCGTAAAAATAATATCCCGCATGGATTCCTATCCCCTTTGCCCTCAGAGAAAACACCTTGAGTATTTTTTCAGCATGCTGAAGATATTCTTCTTTCTGAGTCACAAAATGAAGCTTCAGAAATAACACCACAGCAAGTGAGTTTGCCGATGAATGCGGCATATCTTCCACTCCCTTGATAATCAGTCCCAAGAGATGATCGTCGGTATCAAAGAACCCGCCTTCTTTTTCATCCCATAACTTTTTTATGCACAGACCCATGATCTCCTCTGCTGTCCGGAGATAAGCAATATCTGCAGATACTTCATAGGCTAAGATCAAGGCGTCAACAAGATGAATATAGTCATCCAGCAAGGCATTCACCCCGTCTGTATGAAAGAGCTGCCCTCCAACAAAACGTATTTTCAAAATCCTGTCGAGGCTTTTTATGGCAAAATTTTTAGCCCTGTCATCCCTGAATACCCTGGAGTAAAGCAAGAAGGACGATATAAGCATTCCGTTTATTGATGTATACAATGTCCGGTCAATAAAAGGCGTCTGGCGCCTGTTTCTTTCCTGAAACAGTTTCTTCTTCCCCCTTTTTATTATATCCCCAACTTCCTTCTTATCTTTTGCGGTCTGCCTTGCGATCTCCTTTTCATCCATAACCGTAAACAGGACTTTCTTGGTTGCATCATGATGCATGCTCCCCATCTCATTCATGAGATGAAGAGAGAGGACTCTATATTCGTCTTCATTCAAAATTCTCCTGAAATCCTCATCGGTCCATGTAAAATAACCGCCTTCATCATCGGGAATGACATCAGCATCCTGGCTCGCATAAAAACCTCCGTCAGGGTCTGAGAGCACCTGGGAGATAAACTCCATTGTTCCTTCGGCAACATCTCTGAACAGCTTATCGCCAAATACAGAATACGCATGCACATAATTCCTGAGCAGCCACGCATTATCGTCAGCCATTTTTTCAAAATGAGGGATGACCCAGGCCTTGTCAGTTGAATATCGGTGGAACCCACCCCCTATCTGGTCATAAAAACCTCCCAATGCCATAGCCTCAAGCGTCTTCCTGACTGCAAGTCCAATGGTCTCACTTTTAATAAGAGAATACCTTCCGATAAGGAACTCCAGGGCGCCAGCCATGGGGAATTTAGGTGCAGACCCAAAGCCACCATTTTGCAGGTCGACCTCCGAGAGAATATCAGTTACAGCTTCTTCAAGAAATGACTCTTTGATGTCCCTTGCAGCCGAAGGCTCAGGTTTCAGGGCATCTGACAGTTTATTTGTATAGTTGGTAATTTCGTCTCTTTTCGTTTTGTACAGTTCAGTAATTGCATTGAGTACTTTCCTGAAACCAGGTTTCCCGAATCTGTCTTCCGGAGGGAAATAGGTGCCGCCATAAAAAGGCTTTTTATCATATGTCAGAAAGACACTGAGCGGCCAGCCGCCGCCTGAACCCATTGCAGCAACTGCCAACTGGTATCTTCTGTCTATATCAGGCCTTTCGTCCCTGTCAAGCTTTATACAGATGAAGTTTTGATTGAGGAACTGAGCAAGCTCATCGTCATAAAAACTTTCCCTGGCCATAACATGACACCAGTGACACCATACAGCTCCAGAACTGAGGAACAGCGGCTTGTCTTCCTGTTGAGCCTTTTCGAAAGCTTTTTCAGACCATGGATACCAGTCGATTTTCTGGTCTTCTGAGTGTTTCAGGTAAGCAGATTTTTCTTTGGAGAGCCTGTTCACACTACAACTACAGAATCATCAGCGCCAAAATCATTGGGGACGTACTTGTCAGCAAACCAGTCATTTTCCCACTTGTTCGTATCAATGAGATATCTGAAACGGTATTCTCTGCTGCAGGGAAGGTCAAGCGTCAGGGTAAAATCCCCATTCTTCAATTTCTTCATCCTGTTCTCGGTCAGATCCCAATTATTAAAATCGCCCACAATGGTGACCATCTTTGCATCGGCTGCAGCCTCTTTTGGCAGCCTGAAAGTTACCTTGCATATTGCGCCTGATTTAACATATTGCTTCTTGAGGCTTTTAGATTCAGACGGTTTTATTGTTTTAGCTGGAGTTGGCCTTTTGGCCGGTGCTTTCATAGTCGCGCTGTATGCCTTCTTTTCTATGGCTTTTTTCATCATACCCCTCCTTTTTCTGTTTCAAACCCGAGTATCTTTTAAATTCCTGTTAAACATTATACATACTGTTTAGCAGATTGCCAAGTCTGAGGAGGTGCTTTTTTTCTTCATCAATAAGCATGTTAAATATTTTCCGCATCCCTTCATTTTCTGTCTCACGGCTGATTTTCATATAAAGATCAAGTGAGTTTGTTTCAAGCTGCATTGAGAACTCAAGGATATCCTGAGGCTGCCTTTCCGGCTGCTTTACCCATGCAATCGCCTCTGAAACCGAAATACCGCTTTCCATTATCCCGGACAATGTCCCTTGCCTGGCTTCTTCTGTCCAGTTATTGCTTCCCTTTATCAGGCGATATGCTTCAAGGAGATTTGACTTGTGCATCTCCTCTGCCCTTACCAGAGAATCAAAGACCTTTTTAGCTGCTGCATCCAACAGCATATCTTTTACAGTTGCATAGAACTGAGCGGTTCCATCCTCAAGCGACCACGCCAAAGCAATAAATTCCTCGGCTGTTTTTCTGCCTTCAATTAAATACATCCCGGCTTCATACTCGCCGATAGCTTTCAGTCCCTTCCAGGCATCGATCCCGCCTTTTATGCTGTAAACATTTTCAAATCCCTGACCCTTTAACAGCGCCGCAGCCGAACTGCTGCGTACTCCCTTTTTTCAATACGTAACAATCTTTTTTGACGGGTCAAGCTCCTTCATCCTTTCCGGAAAAACCGACATAGGCATGAGAACCGCACCAGGCATATGCTCTTTTTCATATTCATTAGGCTCCCTGACATCAACCAGCATGATCTCATCACCCTTATCCGAGATCATTTTCCCTGCATCATCAGGCGTGATAGTATCTGCCCGGTGAAAGAGATCAGTAAGTTTCATAGATATCCCTTACTTCAGTTTTTTCTGCTTTCTGAGTATTTAAGGAGTTCTGAATCTTCAAAGTTGTCTGCGCTGATGATCAGTGCCTTCATTTGTGTTCCATCCCTTTCATGCCGTGATGGTGTATGCCGTAACCTCCGTAGTTCGATGTCAGATAATCGATGATGATCTTTGCCTCTTCGTCTGATATGGGAGCTCCGTTCACATTCTTCATACGCATCACGGTACCGGCCCATTCCGCCTCTGTCTTCTTCCTTTCTTTAGACCAGCTCAGACTGTGGCACTGAATGCATTTATTTTCGAACAGGGTCTTTGCATCCATTTCTTTTTTTGACTCTCCTGCGGCATAAGCATTGTTTCCCATAAGAAGCATCGTAGCAGCACACAGCACCATCATTATCAGTCTCATTGAATATTCGCCTCCTTTACGTATTTCAAAAGTCTGTCATTTTCTCTCTTCAAAGTTCTTTATAAACTCGCCTATTTTAACGCCGAGATAAATGCATTTGATGCCATCCATACATTCATCGGCATCCTGCTTTTCCAGATGAGTTACAAGCTCATGAGAATCTTTCTTTAATTTGATGTCATACGTTTTGAGCTCCCTGTTGAAATCGAGGTTTACCGTTATACCATGCTTCTCGATATCAGGATACATCTCCTTTATTTTTTCCATCAGCGCGACATTTGTATAACCCATTGACCCTCCCTATGCCCACGGTGTTCCGCCATCAACAATAGTATGTTCTTCCCACATAAACCAGTTGCCGGTATCGTTAAGAAAATTAAAGGTATTCGAAAATATCTCATAATGCTGTTCTTCTTCTTTAATGAGCTTGGCAAAAAGTGCTTTTTCTTTTTCTGTTTTTGATTCAGACATCAGCTTTTTATAGAACTCAATGCCCTCCTGCTCCATCTTCATGGCTATCCTGAATGCCTCCAGCTCATCAGTTGTAGCCTCAACCTTCTGCATCATTTCGTCTTTCATGGATTCAAAAACAGTCCTGATATTCTTCATGGGGTGAACATCCTCAATGTGAATATCAAGTCCCTGCAGGATTTTTTTAACGATCTCAAGATGCCGTTTTTCGTCCGCTGTCACGGTCTCAAACATCTTTTTCCCCGCTGGATATTTCGTTTTCTTTGCTGCCTCAGTATAAAACCTGATTGCGTCTGTCTCCATTTTTTTTGCTACTTCTATGGCGTTCATAGTCTTTCTCCTTCCATGAATTAAATTTCACAACGCAGCAATTGAGACAAGAAATTGCAGATGTTGGGAAGAAATATATTTTTCGATACCTCAATGTAATTCCAATCAATACGAAAGCGCTTAGTATCATTTAAAGCTATATGCATAATTCAATAAATTTTATCGAGTTAAAGATATTTCTGAACAATGTTTGCAGTTTTCTTGTCAACCAGTCCCTCCCAGCTTAAGACGCAGTTTCTTGAGATATTCAACATGCTTAACTTCCTGCTCCATCATATCTCTGAACACAACTCTTGCATTGGCGTCTTTCGCATCCCGGGACAGTTTGAGATATAAATTATAGGCCTTCCCCTCCACTTCCATCGCTAACTTTAACGCCCCCATTTCATCCGTGATCTCATATTTATCTATACGTGATTTCAGATCCTTCACAGGGATACCCGCTTCCGTTACCGGGGCATTTGCTGTTTTATTGAATTCGTCAAAGGTTTGCGCCTCGATATCCCCCTGCATTGCCTGATATAAATACTGAATATAATCCATGTGCTTTGCTTCCCATCCCGCCAGTTCGCTGAACATTTTCCTGGCCTCAGCGTTCTTCGATATTTCAGATGCATGTGAATAAAATTCCCTGGTACCTTTTTCCATAAGAAATGCTTCGATCAGAGACTGCATCAGATCCTCCCTACCGGTAATCATCCTTCTGTTTTCTCCTTTCAGGAAATCTCATTTTCTACGTGCGCATGTAAATATCATAAAGGGACTTGCCGACAAAAAAATCTGCCCAGGCGATACCGATATCAGGAAGTGTTGACCGCAGGAACCATTGTCCGGACGGTACAGACTTCGCGGCAAACTCAGCAATGCTGTAGTGCGCCATGAAAACAGTTCCGTAGATCACTATCATGCCATTTAAAATATATGCATAAACACAGGTCCTTTTCGATGTGAAAAGCGCGGTGACGAGTACAGTGTCAATGAGCGGAAATAAAAAAGACAGAAACTTTGTGCCGTCAAACGTTACGATCACAGGATTAATTTTGTCATGAACCATGAAATTGTGGATCCTGTAATGAAGCATTAGTCCTGAGACAGCCATAAGGAACAATGATGTCAGCAAAACTCTTCTGGTATCCATCAGAATGTAAATCTGGCCAGATGACCAAGATAGAATGTCAGCCCGATCATAATGATATGTAGTATCCACCAGCCAGGTTTGTATCTCATTAAATGTTTCAGCATGTTATCTCCACAGAAAATGCCCGAGCATATAAACAACCGTGATTCCCAGCAGGTGAACTATCCACCATCCTGCACGGAGAAAACCGATCTTTTTTGAAAAACTCTCTTTTTCCATATCCACACCCCAACTCTCAGGCCTCGTTTATTAATAAAGCCTGAGAAATTCCTTATTCGCGGAAGCAAGTTTGATAAGAGGTTCTGTTTATCTCATTAAAGTTCGATGCGTTACATTATAAATCCTAAAAAAATTTTATCACATATACTGAAAAAGTCAATTTCATGTATAAGTCACGGACTTTTTCATTTCATCCAGTCTTCTTAATTAATTTTAATTTTTCAAATCGTTTGTACTTTAATCAAATATCCTATGAGTCCCGATATTGAGATTAATATTCGCAGGCTGTTATGTGGAACAAATAATGACAACAAGTAGAATTTTAAACTCCTTAAATTTTTTTAAGTATTTTTTTCTCTTAACTATATAATATATATATATAAGTGCATCAGGTCTTGCTTTTATAAATACAATTATACAGCATAAATAATAGCATGAGAGCTAACAATATAACTTTTTGTTTTATCATTGTTTTTAGCCAATGAAAAGCACCCTTCCCAACTGCAATATTATGTCTATCGTAAAGAAACATATACTTTATTTATGGGTTCTGTCATTTGCAGTTGTCACATATTCAAATATGAGTACTTTGTGGGCAGCATCAAATATTCATATTGCCGACAGGAATGAATGGTACTACTTTAAAGGAACGGAGAAACCGCCAAGGAAATGGAATCATGAGGAATTTGACGATTCGCGATGGATTAAAGGACTAAAAGGGACTGGGTATGGAAAACATCACTCCGCATTTGTTCTCGACGATATGAAGGGAAGTTATAAGCGAGTTTACGCACGCCGGAAGTTTAACGTCAATAACCCTCAGTCAATAATAAAAATGAGCCTTTCAGTGGTATGCGACGGTCCATTTGTGGCTTATCTTAACGGTATGATGGTGATCAGAAATGTCACCGGCCTTGCCACTTCAAACCCCGCGAAAGGCGGAAATCCCACAGGAGAAGAACTTGACATTAGCGGCTGGGCTCATGAATTAAACTCTGGACAGAACGTTCTCTCAGTCCAGTGTGACAATGATGACATTAACAGTAATGATTTTATCTTTATCCCTTCTCTGAAAATACTTGAAGTTGAAAGTGCCAGATAAGGATGAAATAAATGTTTAAGAAATCCTTCAAGATGAGAAACCGGCCTATCAGGACATTTTGTAAGCTAATATCCCTCCTTGTTGTCATCCCTGCAGTTCTTGTCTTGCTTCAGGCCACGATTGTACTCGGGCAAGGCGTCCATGCCAAATACATCATCCTGATGATAGCCGATGGATGGGGAGCAAAGCATATAGAGGCAACGAATCGGTACTGTGCAAACGAAGGGGGCTGTGATTCTACTCCAACATACCAGGATCCTGACTGGAATCCAGGCGGTGCGTTATGGAAGAAGGAATGGATATCAACTTATTCTTACGGCGGAAGTTATAACACGAACTCTGCATGGAGCACCTTTACCTATGTATTGACAGGAGCTGTAACTGACAGCGCGGCGGCTGCAAGCGTGTTATACACAGGGGTTAAGACTGACGACAACAACATCAGTGTAAGCCATAATGATACAAACCGCCTTTTTACAATAGGGGAGAAAGCCAAAAATCTGGGTAGAGGCGTTGGGGCTGTTAGTACAGTTCCTGTTTCTCATGCGACACCCGGAGCCTGGGTAGCTCACAACAATGACAGGGATAATTATTACGCTATAGCTGATGAAGGTTTTTTTGGAGATCCCAATACTACGGGAACCGTTTCCACTCATTCAAAGTATGGAGGCGGCCGCGGGCCGACAATACCTCCTGCTGACGTACTCATAGGTGATTCGCAATCTACTTATGTCCATAATAATATCCGGACCGAACTGCTGAATCAGCATAATTCAGGAAATTTATACTATGTTGACTGCCCCAGTACCGAAGGAGGGCTGTCCTACCCTGCTGATACTGATGGTGACGGAATCATTGATGACGGAGATAATAGCGGAACCGCAGGAGACAATCCCTGCATTGGGGGAAATACGGTCAACTGCGACGACAACTGTGTCAATTCAAGCAATGCTGATCAGGCTAATTCTGATTTTGACGAATTCGGCGATATATGTGATTGTCAACAATTACTCATGTACGCAGCCACCAGCCCAGGAGATACGCGAATTGCCGGTTTGTTTGAGCGTCCCTGCTCAGATCTTGGAGGATGCTACATCAATAATCCCACTCTATCGGAAAGCATAGCATCTGCTTTAACTCTTCTCGGTGATACGACGAAGTTCCCGAAGGGTGCTATATTCATGTTTGAAGGAGGAGCTGTCGACTGGGCTGCACATGCGAACGACATGGAATCAATAATCACGGAAATGAGGGACTTTAATGATGCCATTGACACTGTAATAAACTGGGTGAATGATGGCACAAATGGCAGTGACTGGTCCAATACACTGGTTATTGTAACGGGTGACCATGAATGCGGTTATCTGACCCCGAAATCTGGTGTATTCCCCGATCAACCTCTCGGGCTCGTCAATAACGATACAATTAAGGTTACCGGCAGTTGCTCTTCAGACAAAAAAGGTGAAAAAATAGTCAGCGGATCGGGGGGAAGACGTGCAAGCTGGAATGACCTTGATTGCGATAATGTAATCGATGGGGGTGAGACCGTCTACTGGCAATGGAACTCGGGCGGGCACAGTAACAGTCTTATACCTTTATATTGCCGCGGAGTGGGTTGCAACCTTTTCTCAAATTATCATGAAGCCACGCCGGACCTGAAGCGAGGCAATTATCTGGACAACAGACATGTATGGTCGGTAATGAACACAGTCCTTATAAGCTGCACTGACAACGATGGTGACTCCTATGCTATTGAAGGTGGAGGATGCGGACAGGTGGACTGTAATGATAATAATATAATGATTAACCCCGAAGCGCCCGAGACCTGCAACAACATTGACGACAACTGTGACGGCTCTGTTGACGAGAACCTGGCCCAGCCAACCTTTTGCGGTACAGGCGCGTGTGCGTCTACTGGTTTTGAGACCTGCGCTGCAGGCGTTTGGGGTGGTGACACCTGTACTCCGGGTTCCCCA
>QZKC01000035.1 GCA_003599425.1 Nitrospiraceae bacterium
TGCACGTGAATCGCTCAAGTAATTTAATAATTCATTGCGTTCAAGATGTTGCTCGAACCATGACTTGCTCCAAAAAAGTTTATGAATAATCTGGACTAAAGGAGGCCATATGACTTTACGTTTTTCTCTGAAAAAACTGATGGGGTTTGTATTCATCTTCCTGCTTCTTGTGTACGCAAGTCCTGTTCATGCTGAGCTTCAGCACACTCCTGCGTCGCAGCAGAGGTTCGAGGATGTCAGCTACTGGGTGAAGGTGTTTGAAGACCCGGAACGGGATGCCTGGCAAAAACCGGGCGAGGTTGTGAAGGCGCTTGATCTCAAGCGCGGAGATGTCGTTGCTGATCTTGGCGCTGGCACAGGATATTTTACCCGGCGGTTGGCAGTCGCAGTAGGGAATGAAGGGAAGGCGATCGGTCTTGAGGTAGAGCCCAAAATGGTAGAGCATATGAAAAAAGATGCTGACAAGCTGAAGCTCCCGAATTACCTTTCGAAGCTCATTCCCTATGATGACGCCCTGCTTGAACCGCAGTCTGTTGATATGGTTTTTATATGCGATACGTATCACCACATTGAAAACAGGGTCGAATATCTGAAGAAACTCTCGAAGGGGATCAAGAAAGGTGGAAGGGTTGTGGTTGTCGATTTTCACAAAAAGCAGTTGCCAGTCGGCCCACCTCCTGAACATAAACTTTCTGAGGAGATCGTGCTGAAAGAATTTCACGATGCCGGGTATCGAGTGGTACGCACGCACTGCATATTGCCGTATCAGTATTTTATTGAATTCGGGATGTGAGCTGATACATATTATTTATGGGGAAATGGTGGCACAAAATTACAAAGGTAAGTCCGGCTCCGGATTTCTCTAATCGACTGGATTGTTTGCATTTTGTCTTTCAGTTTTCAGGCATAATTATCAGGTAAGATTCGAAGTCTTTTTTTTAAAGGTGTTGTATAGAAATCCTTAGCCAGTCTTGCCTTTGTCCCCGTACCTTGTCCTTTTGTGCCTGGCGTTGGGACAGAGTTCAGCATGAATAATCTATACTAAAGATAATGCATAAGGAAGATCACGACGACATACTTGGAATAACGCGCTGCGCCCGGTGCGGACACAGGCTTGAAGGAGAAGTTGAATGCCCGTTCTGCTCCCTGTTTCCGGATAAGCCCAGGAAAGAGAGAATACCAAAATGGATATTTATAACTGCTTGCTTTCTCACGTCACCGTTCAGCCTTTATTTCATTGTAAAGTCAGACAGGCTCAGTAACCTGGAAAAAATTGCCGCCTTTTCAGGATGCCTCGTATGGCTGGGAGTTTTTCAGTTGTCGTTTCTAAATTTGTGAGCTGACGGCTGACAGCTATCCCGGATTATTCATGAATTCGAAGCAGGTGTGGCGAAAAAACATATTGTGCGATACATTAGCGAAAACAGAAGAAATGCACTCTGTAATGAATGACGCTGTATATTATTTTAAAATTTTATCGCTTTCAAGATGTTTTTGAGTCATGCCTGCTCCAAAGAAAAGTTTATGAATAATCTGGACCATAAGCTATTTCCCTTTAAAACCCGGACATCCTTCAAAACCCCTGCACGACTTTTGTTTCCTCAATTTGCAGTCTTTATTGAAGCATATGAATGAGGTTTGCTTATCAGGCCGTGGCTTACTGACATGTTTTGAAGTTTTTTTCTTCATCGCTGCATTCCTATGATAAAATGGTTTTGATGATAATGACAATCTTTCCAAAGGAAAAGTGATGTCTCAGAAACCGCAGGAACCTGAGCAGCCGGAAAATTTAGTGTCCCTAAATCACGATTTCTTTATCCAGTGGCATCTTACAGAGAAGTGCAATCTCCGGTGCAGCCACTGTTATCAGGAGCCTGCGGAACAGGATGAGCTTTCTTTTCAGGAGATCAAAAAAGTGATCACAGAGGTAAGGGAGACGCTTGCAGACTGGAAAAATATTTATGATATCAATTTTTCATCGAGTTACAACATAACCGGCGGCGAGCCTTTTTTACGTAGGGATCTTTTTCAGATACTTGAGGAGATCGCAAAGGAAGGCGTGAGCATCTACATTCTGTCAAACGGTACGCTGATCAACAAAGACAGGGCTGAGAGGTTGTCAGGTCTTGGGGTAAAGGGGGGCCAAGTGAGTGTCGAAGGCCCACGGGAGATACATGAACGCATACGCGGGAAGGGGAGTTTCACAAAAGCAATGAAGGGCGTAAAGAACCTTCTTGATACCGGTATGACCGTCACCCTGAATGTGACTCTTTCGAATCTCAATGAAGGGCATATCCATGAGCTTGTTTCACTTGCAAAAGCGGCCGGCGTGCATCGTCTCGGATTTTCGAGGCTTGTGCCCTGCGGAAGGGGGAAGCAGCTTTTGCATGAAATGATGGATACTAAGAGAGTGAAGGCAATGTACGAGTCACTGCTGTCCCTGAACGTGAGCGGTCTTGAGATCGTGACAGGGGACCCCATAGCATCCCGGATGAAGCTCAATGCGAGCTCTGATATGGGATATACAGCATACGGTGGATGCGCAGCAGGAATATCAGGAGTGACTCTCAGGCCTGACGGAACGATCAATCCGTGCAGGAGGCTCAATATTCCCATTGGAAATATAAGGAAGGATTCCCTGCGTGAGGTCTGGGCAACTTCAGGAGTCCTCAACTCATTGAGGGACAAGAAAAGATATAAGGGAAAATGCGCGGCATGCGCAAGATGGGCAACATGCAGAGGATGCAGGGCGATCGCTTATGCGTATTCCCTGTCAAAGGGAGAAGCGGATTTTCTTGCCGAGGACCCGCAGTGTTTTCTTGAGGAGTAGATGAATATATTATGATGATATTTATCTGCAAGCAGAAAAATCTGCCTCAGAATTTCTATAATCGACAAATTATTATAATTTACTTTCAGGCTATCTGTGTTGTCTTGTTTATTTGAATCGTAACTTCAAACTCTTAAATCTTTTTTTTAGAGGTGTCGTATAGAAATTCTTCAACAGCCTTTTCTGCTTTTAGCAATTAGAACGGAGGCCGTTATGAACACAGAAGAACGATTAAGAAAAATTGCACGCCTTATCCGCTATTTTATTCTTGTCTCCACGACAGGGGCAGGGTCCGGGCATCCTACATCATCGCTCTCAGCGACTGACCTCATGACATGTCTGCTGTTTGGAGGGGTATTCAGATTTGATATAAAGAACCCGCAGCATCCGAACAATGACCGTTTGGTCTTTTCGAAAGGGCACGCTTCACCGCTTTTTTATTCCCAGTGGACGGCAGCGGGCGTTTTGACGGAAGAACAGTTGATGAGCATGAGAAAATTCGGCAGTCCCCTTGAGGGGCATCCGACACGCGCGTTCAATTTTGTCGAAGCTGCAACCGGTTCCCTGGGGCAGGGACTGTCGGTTGGCGCCGGTATCGCAATGAACGCAAAATATGTTGATAAGCTTCCGTACAGAACTTACGTCCTTCTTGGCGACAGTGAGATGTCTGAGGGTTCGCAATGGGAAGCAATGCAGATAGCAGTGCATTATAAACTGGATAACCTCACCGGCATTCTTGATGTGAACAGGCTGGGACAGCGCGGGGAGACCATGTATGGGCATGATCTTCTGGCATATGAAAAGCGTATTTCGTCTTTTGGATGGGAAACGATCATGATCGACGGCCATTTGCTTAATGAAATCCTTGCCGCATTCAAAAAAGCATTAACAGTAAAGGGAAGACCTGTCATGATCATTGCCAGAACAATAAAAGGGAAGGGGGTATCATTTCTTGAAAATAAAAACGGCTGGCACGGAAAACCGGTCATAAAAGATGATCTTCCCAAAGCTCTTGAAGAGATCGGAAAGACCGACAGGTCAATACGTGGAGAAATCCAGGCGCCTGACAACATTGAGCCTGAGAGAAGGCAGCCGGCAGAGATTGCTGCTGTTTCCTATGCTCACGAAAAACCGGTCGCAACACGAAAGGCATATGGTAATGCGCTCAAACGGATATTCCCTGAATTTCCGGACATTGTTGTGCTGGATGCGGAAGTCAGCAATTCTACCTATTCAGAAATATTCAGGGATGCGTATCCTGACAGATTTTTTGAAATGTATATTGCAGAGCAGAATATGGCTGGCATGGCGCTCGGATTTTCTACAAGAGGCAAGATCTCATTTGTCTCAACCTTTGCGGCGTTCCTGACCCGTGCGTATGACCAGATAAGGATGAGCCAGTATTCCGATGCGAATATAAAGTTCTGCGGCTCTCACGCGGGGGTATCCATAGGAGAGGACGGGGCTTCCCAGATGGGACTTGAAGATATTGCCATGTTCAGGGCGATCCTCGGCAGTGTTGTGCTGTATCCTTGTGATGCCGTATCAACTGAACGGCTGGTCGAAGAGATGGCGCGGCACAGGGGGATTTCCTATATAAGGACGACCAGGAAAGAGACGCCTGTCATTTACAGCGCTGATGAAGAATTTCAGATCGGCGGGTGCAAGGTACTGGCTGAAAGCAGGGAAGATACTGTCACCGTGGTCTCAGCAGGGATCACGCTTCATGAAGCACTGCAGGCATATGAGACATTGAAGAAGGAAAATATCTATATCCGGGTCATCGACCTTTACAGCATTAAGCCTGTTGATCAGGAAACTTTGCAGGCCGCCGCAAAAGATACAAAGGCGGTTATTACCGTTGAAGACCATTTCGCGGAAGGCGGAATTGGCGAAGCAGTGAGGAGTGCTCTTGCGGAATTCACAACCCCCGTTTATTCACTGGCAGTCAGAAAAATGCCGAAAAGCGGGAAACCGCAGGAACTTCTTGACTATGAAGAGATATCGAGCAGGGCGATTGTGGAGAAGGTAAAGAGTCTGTTCGCAAGAAAGTAGGGGCAGGTTTGAAACCTGCCCCTATGGAATATATGTGATAATTTGTGATTGTGTGTGACCGACCGGTCAGCAGTGAGAAACCCCTCAGCCGCCTCCACCGCCGAAAGAAGGCGCGGACGCCGATGAAGCATCGCCGCATCCTGAAGAGCAGCTAAACGTGGACAATACTTTTTTTACATCTCTTGAAGAACATTGCGGACATTCTGTATCTTTTTCTTCGGGATGAAGACTCTGCAGTAGTGAGAATCTGTTATTGCATTTCAGACAAACATATTCATAAATGGGCATAGTGAAACCTCCGGAACGTTTTTGTTTATTTTAGTTGCTGAGCAGTGATCAAGTCAACAAAGCTTTAACTTGATATTTTTAAATATTTTTAGCTTAATATAAAGACCTTGTATACTATCAGGCTGCTGAAAAAGTCGAAAAATACTGCGTTTGTCATTCTGAGCGTTAGCGAAGAATCTCAAACTTACAGTTGGCTGAGACCCTTCGCTTTGCTCAGGGTGACACGTAAAAATACTTTTTCAGCAGCCTGCTAAAACGTAATATGATTTATGAGGCCTTACGAAAATGAGCACTAAACAGTCTTTAATTATTGTACTCCGCTTAGTTTTTGTTCTGTGTTCTCTTTATTTCATAAGAGATGCTTTCCATGAATGGGATGGATATTCTTATTACATGCATTTCTCGAATTTCTTGCCTGATGTTTCATTGACATTTGTTATCTGTGCAGTCTTTTCGTTAATAGCTGGTCTTTTTCTATGGTCAGTAATGTATGGGCTTTCGAAAGTAACGTCCAGAATAATACATTCAGTTAATCTCGGTTATTTCATGTTATGGTTTTCTACGGTCGTGTTTTTCTTGTTTGCTGTTCTGATAAAAAAAACTCTCTTGGGACACATTGATACGATTGAATTGATAAATTATAAGAATCCCATCATTCTTTTTCTTGGCGGAATTCTAATAATAGCTGTTGTTTCGGTCCTGAATAAATATGGTGATAAAATAGTTCAGTCATTGAATGCCAGGCTTACACCTCTCGTGTGGATATTCGGATTCATGTTTGTCATAGCAGTACCGCTTTCATTTATGAAACAAGGCTTCTTTGAAGCACATGCCTCTGTAGAAAGCGATACAAGTACGCATGCATTGAATCATGGAGATAAAGCAAATAAACTGGCACCGCTGAAGACGAAAGAAAGACTGCCCAATATTATCTTAATCGTAATGGATGCATTAACAGCACAGGATATGCATTTATTCGGGTATGAACGACAGACGACACCTTTCATAACAGAATGGGCAAAAAATGCGGTAGTATTTAACAGGGCGTATGCGTCATCCAACTGGACCACTCCCGCCACAATGAGTTTGATGACAGGCCAGCGGGTATGGACACACAGAGTATGGCATCAAGCAATATTCCACCCCGTTAGAGATTATCAGGATAACCTGCCCAGCGTATTGAGTAAATACGGATATGATGTTTATGGTTTTGTTCAAAATAGATATGCCCATCCTGAAACATTGGGCATAAAGAATGCCTTCTCATTAGTTGATAATCAGGAAATATTCAAGATTCAATCAAGTTGGTGGTTTGATCATATTTCAGATCTCTTTGCCAGCAGGCCAGTTGTTCGCAGATGGATTTTCAAAGAAAACAGGTTTGCCAAGCTTATTGATTCATACGAGCCGGATCTTTTACAAACAAAATATCCTCCCGAATTAGTTTATAATCGTTTCCTCGACGCAATATCAAAAAGATTTCAGCATCAAGATAGCACGCAGGAAAAATCTTTCTTTGCCTGGCTTCATTTGCTTCCCCCTCATCAGCCTTATTTGCCCGATAAAACACATATAGGGAGGTTTGGAAATGGGGAGGAATTCAATACTGCGCATAAACAACATGAAATCGGTTCTTTTCACAGAACATATGACTCAGCCAAACAGGAAAAAATAGATATAATAAGAAAGCGCTATGATGAATTCATTCTGTATTCGGATGAACAGTTTAAGCTGTTTTTGGATCGTCTTTCAGAAATAATCGACATGTCAAATACAATCGTTATTTTGTCATCAGATCATGGAGAGAGCTTTACCCATAACTTTCTCGGGCACTCTGGTCCCCATCTTTTTGAACCATTAGTGCACATACCTCTCATAGTCAGACTGCCGGGAGAAAGACTAAGCGGGCCAATAGATGTGCCGGTTGAACAAATAGATGTGGCTCCCACCATACTTGAGCTTGCCGGGCTGCCGATTCCGGATTGGATGGAAGGGCGATCACTGGTTCCTTTTTTTGAACTTAATCAGGGCATCTCCCACCCGGTATATTCCATGCAATTAGACAAAAACCGCTCGATCGGGGAGCCTATCACAAAAGCAACCATAGCCGTATGGGAAGGAGATTACAAGCTTATTTACTATACCAAGGACAGTAAAACCATGCTTTTCAATTTGCGCTCTGATTCTAAGGAAAATCATGATATATCCGATGAGAACCCCAAAATCGTACAGCGACTTTTGAATCTTATTCGTGATGATCTTTCTCTTGCAAATAAAAAAATATTGAAGTCACTCGATAGTAAATACATAAGTGCATATTAATGTAGCATTTTACATTTTCAATTCCCTTTGCTATACTCACACATCATTTTGAAATTTTACTTCTTTAGAGGGATTGGGTCATGGAAAGAAGAAGGACAAAGAGACTGACCGTTAATCTGAAGGCGGAAAGAATAACTTGCACAAAGAACTGTTCCGTTTTCATCGAAAACCTTTCTGAAAGCGGAATCTACATGATAACCGCTCCCGCAAAGAACAACGACTATGTCCCCGGCTCCGAGATCGATCTGGAGCTTGAGCTGAAAGACGGAAATATCATAAGCCTGAACTGTCTTGTAAAATGGGCGGTCAACAATTCTCCTGATGACCTGACAAACAGTGTTGGACTTGAGATTGTCGATCCTCCCAGTGAATACAGGGAATTTATAAGTACCCTTCATTAAGCGGATATTACATGCTTCATCTGGTTTTATTGACAGCCCTGAAACAGTATGTTATAAGGTTAGCAGCAGCCCGGAATATGCATAACAATCAACGGTGAAGGGGGCCCGCGCATGGAAAGAAGGGCTTATGAGAGACTTTCGGCACAATTGCAGGCCAGAATGTTTTACGGAAATATCGTTTATACGGGTACCGTAACCAACCTATCTGAAAGCGGGATGTTTGTCACCACGCGAATGAATTTCCCCGTTGATTCGATGTTTATCATTGTAGTGTTCCAGAACGGACAGACCTTCAAGATCCCGGTAAAGGTCAGCAGGATCTCAAAAGCAAATCATCATGCCGGCGCTGAAGATACTGGTATCGGCGTTACCCTGTTAAACCCTCCGAGGGATTATCTCGATTTTGTGGGTAAATGCAAAGCCAGTTCTGCATCCACGCATCGCTAATATTTCGTCAGTCCATCTTTTCTATCATTTCGCTGTTATGTTATAGTCTTTAATTCCTTGTTCTGAATTTTTGTTTTTGGAACCCTTTATGTCTGAACTTACCCCATTGATGAAACAGTATCACGAGGTCAAACGGAATTATCCCGGAACGATCGTCTTTTTCCGTCTTGGCGATTTCTATGAAATGTTCGGTCAGGACGCGATAACCGCTTCAAAGGTCCTGCAGATCACGCTCACTTCAAGGGACAGGTCAAAGGAAGACCCCATCCCCATGTGCGGGGTCCCCCATTTCACAGCCGAAACCTATATAGCGCGGCTCGTAAAAGCAGGCCACAAAGTAGCGGTCTGTGAACAGATGGAAGACCCCAAAGAGGCAAAGGGCATAGTGAGGCGGGAAGTGGTAAAGGTGATCACGCCCGGCACGTTCCTTCCCGAAAACCCGAAGGAAAACAATTATATCCTCGGATTTTTCCAGAAGGACAACATATATGGGATCGCTGTGGCAGACGTAACAACAGGAGAGTTTTCACTCTATGAAACACACAGCAGCCTCGAAGATGAGATAAACAGGTTCCAGCCGAAGGAGATACTGTATCCGTTCAGCCTTAAAAATAACACAGCAATGATGGACCGGCTTGACGACTATTACCTGACGGGATATGACGACTGGTATTTCGATTATATAGAGGCGTACAGGAAACTGATAAAACATTTCAGGGTATCTTCTCTTGAAGGTTATGGATGTGAAGGGATGATCGTCGCCATTTCTGCCGCGGGCGCGCTCCTGAACTATCTTGAGGAGACGCAGAAGGACGCGCTTTCTTTCAAGAAGCTGAGTGTGCTGAGGCGAGAGTCCCGGATGCTCCTTGATGCCGCAACACTCAGGAACCTTGAGATAACCCGGAACATGCGGAGCGGTGAAGCAGAAGGAAGCCTGCTCTGGGTGATGGATGAGACACTTACCCCTATGGGGGGAAGGCTTCTAAGGACATGGCTCCTTAACCCGTTGCTTGCCCCTGGAGATATCTGTGACAGACAGGATGCTGTAAGTGTTCTGTTGGACAGTTCAGCGGAGCTTGCAAAGATACAGGAATGTCTCAGGGGAATATACGACATCGAGCGTCTGGCTTCGCGTGTCGGTGGAGGGACTGCCAATGCACGGGATCTTGTTGCATTGAAAAATTCTTTAAAGATATTGCCTGAGCTGAAAACGGTCCTCCACGCATACGAGAATGAAAAAATAGCAAGTCTTGCTGACCGGATCGATATCCTTGAAGGAGTAACAGCGCTCATCGAAAAGGCGATCACAGATGATCCTCCATTCACACTCAAAGAAGGCGGCCTGATACGGAAAGGGTTTCATCCGGAGATAGATGAACTGCGTGAGATAAGCAGCAGCGGCAAGGATTTTATCGCCAACCTTCAGGCAAAGGAACGGGAAAGGACCGGGATATCATCTATGAAGGTCGGTTATAACAGGGTATTCGGATATTACATAGAGATAACAAAGGCAAACCTCGGCCAGGTCCCTGATGATTATATCCGCAAGCAGACCCTCGTCAACGGCGAACGGTTCATAACGCCTGAGCTGAAGGATTATGAGGGGAAGATACTGGGGGCTGAAGAACGGCTGAAGAATCTTGAGTATGATGCCTTCATCCGGGTGAGGACTCAGATCGCTGCTGAGACAGAAAAATTACAAACAACGGCCGCGGCAGTAGCTGAGCTGGATGCGCTTCACAGCCTCGCAGCTATTGCACAGCGATATCACTACGAACGTCCTGTTGTTGATGAAGGGGATGTGATACAGATCGTTGAGGGCAGGCATCCCGTGATCGAGAAATTGTCTCCAGCAGACAAATTCATTCCAAATGACTCGCTGATCGATTCCGGAGCTCACAATATATCGATCATTACAGGTCCAAACATGGCGGGGAAATCAACGTACATGAGACAGATAGCGCTTATTGTTCTTATGGCGCAGACCGGAAGTTTTGTGCCTGCCAAAGAAGTGAGGGTCGGGGTTGTTGACAGAATTTTCACCCGGATTGGCGCTTCTGATGTTATCACAAAAGGGCAGAGTACGTTCATGGTAGAGATGATAGAGACCGCCAATATTCTCAACAATGCAACACGGAAAAGTCTTATCCTGCTGGATGAGGTCGGCAGGGGCACAAGCACTTTTGACGGTATCAGCATCGCATGGGCTGTCGTGGAATTTATCGCAAAAGAACTCAGGGCAAGGACGCTCTTTGCAACGCATTACCATGAACTGACCGAACTCTCTCTCGTCCTTGACGGGATAAAGAACCTGAACGTTGCCGTGAAAGAGTGGGGCGATGAGATAATATTCCTGAGGAGGATAGAAGAAGGCTCTGCTGATAAAAGTTACGGTATACAGGTCGCACGGCTTGCCGGTCTTCCTCAGGAGACGATCGAGCGGGCCAAGGAGATATTGGCGAACCTTGAGAAATCTGAACTCAATGAACTCGGTTCGCCAAAGCTCGCTTATACTTCTGCCCCTGCATCTCCGGAAACTGCAAGGGCAGGGCAGCTTGACCTGTTCACAACCCAGGCTGACCCTGTGATCAGGGAACTTCTCGGCCTTGATATCCTGAGCATGACGCCCCTCGAAGCGCTCAATAAGTTATTTGAGATGAAAAAGAAGCTCGGTGACGGGAAATAATCTAAGCTATTTTAACGTGCCCGAAGGGCAGTCCGAAACAGCTTTCAGCAATCAGCTTTCAGCTATCAGAAAAGTATTTGAGAGTTGATCGCTGATAGCTGATCGCTTACTGCTAAATTCAGAAATTCTTTACCAGCCTCCCCTTCTTGCCTCTGTGCCTCTGTGGTTTGCAAGAACCAATTTCAGACATGAACTGATATAATTGAAGATCATGGCATTCAATATTTTCAGAAAAAAAAATGACGATGATGCGTTCCCTCTGCCTGAAAGAATGATGACAGAAAAAGAGGAGCTTTTCTGTTACAGCTTTGACGCTTCATCGATGCAGGGCGAACCATCGGCAATCGTCAAACCGGTAAATACAAGTGAGGTTGCGCAGGTGGTCGCGTTTGCCAACAGGAAACTGACGCCAGTGGTCCCGCGCGGTGCAGGAACGGGAATGACAGGAGGGGCTGTACCGGTAAAGGACGCGATCATCCTTTCCCTTGACGGCATGAACAGCATTCTCGATATCGATGAAAGGAATATGGTCGCTGTTGTTGAACCGGGGGTCATTAACGGACATCTGCAGGAAAGGCTTGAAGAAAAAGGGCTCTTTTATCCTCCGGATCCGGCAAGCATGAACTTCTGCACTCTGGGTGGGAATATAGCTGAGAACGCAGGCGGGCCTCGCGCAATAAAGTATGGAGTTACAAAGGATTACGTCCTTGGACTTGAAGTTGTTCTTCCTGACGGAAGGGTCATGATGACAGGAGGGAAAACATATAAGAATGTTGTCGGCTATGACCTGACAAGGCTAATTGTCGGTTCTGAAGGGACCTTGTGCGTTGTAACAAAAATATTTCTGAAAATATTGCCTCTTCCTGAAGAGACCATAACACTGTTGATTACATATTCAACCCTTAATGACGCTGCATTTAGTGTCTCTAAAATCACTTCTTCAGGTATCACCCCAAGAGTCCTTGAATTTATGGACAAAGGATCGATCCAGGCTGTTGAAAGCTACGGACATTACGGATTGCCTCAGGATGCTGAAGCGATGCTGCTGATCGAAGTGGACGGTTCACTCACTGCCGTGTCTGAAGATGCGGACAAGATAGCATCTATATGCACTTCGCTGAACGGAAGGGTGAGCATTGCGGAAGACATATATTCAAGGAAACGTTTGTGGGAAGCGAGGAGGGCTATATCACCGGCGCTGTACCGCATCAGGCCGAACAAGATAAATGAAGATATTGTAGTCCCGCGCGGCAGGATCCCAGAAATACTTCAGGCCCTGAGGGACATATCTGAAAGATACAGAGTACAGATAGTGAACTTTGGCCACGCCGGAGACGGCAATATACATGTGAATGTCATGACGGACAAAAACGACTTTGAGGAATATGGAAGGGCCAAGGGTTCTGTCAAGGATATTTTCAGGGAAACACTCAGACTTGAAGGGTCCATATCAGGAGAACATGGCGTGGGACTGACCAAGAAACAATATGTGGGAATGGAACTGTCGGATACAGGCATTGAGATCATGAAGGCCGTCAAAAAGGTCTTTGATCCGAACGGGATCATGAACCCCGGGAAAATGTTCCCTGCTGATTGACAATAGCGGGGAGAAAGTATAAATTAAAGAGGTCTTAAAACCGGAAATTTAATTTCTGCGAACGATGTTGCAATAATTATTACCTCGGAGCAGGCATGACTCAAAAACATCTTGAAAGCGACAGGATTTTTGAAAATAACATGCAGCATTATTAGTTATAAAGCACATAGTTCTATTTTCGCTAAGGTATCGCCCAATATGTTTTTTAGCCACACCTGCTCTGAACTTAAAAACAATATGGATGGAAATCAATAAGATACAGGAGAGTGAATGTCATGAAAGTTATATTAAAAGATGATGTAAAAGGCCTCGGCATAATGGGCAGTGTCGTGAATGTTGCAAACGGCTACGGGAGGAACTATCTCATTCCGAGGAACCTTGCAATTGAAGCAAACCCAAAAAATATCCGCCAGCTTGAGCATGAGAAGAATATCATTCTTGCCAGATCAAAGAAAATAATAAGATCAGCAGAAGACCTCGCAAAGAAGATATCGGGAATAACTCTGAGCATAGAGGCCCAGAGCGGCGAAGAGGACAAACTGTTCGGGTCTGTGACCTCAATGGATATTGCAGAAGCGCTCATAGCGCAGGGTGTTGAGGTCGATAAACGGAAGATCGTGCTCGAGGAACCTATAAAGAGGCTGGGTACGTATACCGTAACTGTGAAGCTTCACCATGATGTTTCCGCGAACGTGACCGTTGAAGTGAAAAAAGCCGCTTCTGCAGAAGAAGCATAGTCCGGATTATTTATAAGTTTAATCCGGAGCAAGCCCTGGTTCAAGAACATCTTGAACGCAATGGATTGTTAGATACTTCACAATACATATGCAAACAGACAGTTTTAGAGTTAACGATGCAGATGCAACTGTATTGCACAATATGTTCTCTCACCATACTTGCTCCAACTTTAGTAATAATACAGCATAGGAGTTTTTTATAAATGCTTGAACGAGTCCGCAATGACAGCGGGTTTGCCGGCGGCTCAAAATCGGCTGGTACCGACCACGACCGCCTGCCGCCGCAAAATATCGAAGCGGAACAATCCGTCATCGGAGCGGTGCTTCTTGACAATGAAGCGCTCGCTGCTGCCATAGAAAATCTCTCTCCAGCCGACTTCTACAGGGATTCACACAAGAAAATATTCATTGCCATGCTCGATCTCTATGAAAAGAACGAGCCGATCGATCTCATAACCCTCACTGAGCAGTTGAACAGAAAGGAACAGCTTGAAGATGTTGGGGGAGCTTCGTATTTGAGCTCTGTGGTGAATATGGTGCCGACATCCGCCAATATCAGGTACCATTCGAAGATCGTCAAGGAAAAAGCGATCCTGAGAAACCTTATCACGACTTCCACAGAGATTATATCATCCTGTTACGATACCGAAGAGGATGTGCATGAGCTTCTGGACAAGGCTGAAGCAAAGATATTCAACATTTCCGAAAAGATGGTGCGGAGCTCATATGTTCATATAAAAAATGTTCTGAAAGATACCATCGAAAAGGTTGACAGGCTCTTCAACAAGAAGGAGCTTATAACAGGTTTGCCTACCGGGTTCATGGACCTTGATGAGGCGACAACGGGATTTCATCCAGGAGACCTTATAGTGATCGGCGCGAGGCCGGGCATGGGCAAGACCGCTTTCTGCCTTAATATCGTCACCCATGTGGGGCTGCATGTGAAGGCGCCTATTGCGGTTTTCAGCCTTGAAATGACCAAAGACCAGATCGTGCTGAGAATGCTCTGTTCCGAGGCTGAGGTCGATTCAAAGGCAGTGCGTTCAGGATATCACACCAAGGAAGATTACAGAAAACTTGTAAATGCTGCGGGCAGACTGGCTGACGCCCCGATATATATTGACGATACATTTAATTCGATCCTCGATATCAGGGCCAAATCAAGACGCCTGAAAGCTGAACACGGGCTGGGACTCATTGTCGTTGACTACCTCCAGCTCATGAGCGGGGTGAATACGTTTGCTGCACGCGAGCAGGTGATATCTGATATATCCCGTTCGTTAAAGGCCCTTGCAAAAGACCTTGAAGTGCCTGTCATTGTCATAAGCCAGCTCAACAGAAGCTGTGAAATGAGAGGCGAGGACAAGCATCCCATACTTGCGGACCTGAGGGAGTCCGGTGCAATAGAACAGGATGCGGACACGATACTCTTTCTGTACAGGGCCGGTTATTACAAAAAAAGAGACGGTGAAGAGCAGGTTGATGACGGGATGGCTGACCTTGACATAGCAAAACAGAGGAACGGGCCTACAAAGAGGATACCGGTCACCTATATCGGCAAGTATACCAAGTTCAAAAATTATACGGACGCTGTGGAGTACTGAGGTCTTTATAATTAACCATGAAACGCAAACCAGCAGTCGCAGGGCAGTTTTACCCGTCATCCCCCGCTAAACTTAATGAGCAGGTAAAGGGATACACGCAGGAGCATGCCGTGAAGAAGCATGCTATCGGCATCGTTTCCCCTCACGCGGGGCTTATGTATTCAGGGGCGGTAGCAGGAGCGGTTTTTTCAAAAATAAGATTTCCTCATACATTTATCCTCATAGGTCCAAACCATACGGGGATGGGCAGTCCGGTATCAGTATTTACGTCAGGTTCGTGGCAGATGCCTACCGGCGAACTGCAGATCAATGAAGACATCGCTTTACGAATAACAGAGAACTGCGAAGTTGCGGAAGCGGACGCATTGGCGCATATGATGGAACATTCACTTGAAGTGCAACTGCCGTTTATTCTATACCATTCATCTGAGGTGCGTATCGTTCCGATCATCATAATGAGCGAATCACTTGAGGTCTGCAGATCGGTCGGCAGGTCGATAGCCCATGCAGCGAAGTCCTCATCGGTTTCCGTCACCATTGCCGCAAGCTCCGACATGAGCCATTACGTAACTGATTCGATAGCTCATTCAAAGGACCAAAAAGCGATCGACAAGGTGCTTGCACTTGACCCCGAAGGCTTGTACGATACTGTCAAAAAAGAAGGGATCAGCATGTGCGGCTTCATGCCTGTGACGACCATGTTGTTCGCCGCAAAGGAACTGGGTGCAAAAAAAGCTGAACTGGTGAAATACATGACCTCAGGAGAAGTAAGCGGTGATCATGACTCTGTCGTTGGTTATGCCGGGATGGTTATATATTAAAAACCCGCCGGACCCGTTCATATTTCATTCAGCTCCGTGTATTAAAATAAAAGACAAAAAGCTTGAAAAAATATCACGTTTAAAATTATAGTAATAAACTTGATTTTCAAGATTAAACGTGATGGAGGGTTAATGAAACACAAAACGATCATTCTTCTTTTTATTGTCGCAGTTGCTGCTGTGCTTTTGACTGTTTTTTCTGAACGCCCCATATCTGCACAGCAAAAAGCCACGGAGAAACAAACTGAATCCTGCATAACTGCTCAGTGCCACGCCAAGGTGGGCAAGGAAAAATTTGTTCACGGCCCCATCGCAGCAGGAGAATGCACCATCTGTCACGGCGAGTCCCCAAAACACAGGGATGACCCGAAAAACAACAAATTCAAACCGATAAAGAACATATCCGAAAAATGTTATAGCTGCCATGAGAAATTCAAGACAAAAAAATTCACCCATGTCCCGGTTCAGGATGGGGACTGTCTGGCCTGTCATAATGCTCACGGTTCGGAATTCAAGTTTCAGTTGAAAGCCAAGGGAGGAGAGATGTGTTTTACCTGCCATGACGATGCAATAGTCAGCGGCAAGTTTGTTCACGGCCCTGCTGCTGTCGGAGGATGCGTCGCGTGCCATGAACCTCATACAGCGGATTACGCAAAAAACCTGAAGGCCGAAGGACCGGAGCTTTGCTACACATGCCATACTGAAAAGGCGGAGATAATTCACAAATCACAGTTTGTGCATAAACCTGTTTCGGAAAAGTGCACAAGCTGCCATAACCCCCATTCTGCGTCAAAACAGTTTATGCTTGAGGCCGAATCACCGGCGCTGTGCCTGACCTGTCATAAAGACAAGAAAGACCAGTTGGCCAGTGTTACTGTCAAGCACGGAGCTATCGATAGAGACAAGTCATGTCTGAACTGTCATGATGCGCACAATTCCAACATCGCCAAAAACCTTTTGATGGAACCCATGGATATGTGCCTGAACTGTCATAACAGGGAATACAAGAGGGAAAACGGAAAACCCGTCAGCGATATGAAGAAATGGCTTGCGGAAAATACGGACTATCACGGACCGATCAAACAGAAGGACTGTTCAGGATGCCACAACCCTCACGGCTCAACCAATTTCAGGATACTGAGATATTATTATCCCCCGACCTTTTATGAGCCTTTCAGCGTTGAAAACTACAACCTCTGTTTCAGTTGCCATGAAAAGACGCTTGTGCTGAACCCGGAAACAACAAAGCTGACCAATTTCAGGAACGGTAACATGAACCTGCATTTTTTACATGTCAACAAAGCGGTTAAGGGGAGGACCTGCCGTGCGTGTCATGAAACCCATGCGAGCAATTACCCGAAGCACATAAGAGAGGCCGTACCATTTGGTGGATGGGAACTGCCGCTTAATTTTCAGAAGACCGACTCTGGGGGGAGTTGTACCCCAGGCTGTCACAAGATCAAAAAATATGACAGAGAGAAAAAGGAAGCAAATTTATGATCATCTTTATATTTCTCATAACGTTTTTTCTTGCATTCAGTCCGGTCTCCGAGGCCGTGAGCGTTTCCCCCGGACAGCCCGCGCCGTCATTTACATTGAACTCGATTGGCGGGAAATACGTGTCCCTCAGTGAATACAAAGGTGAGGTCGTGATTCTCATTTACTGGAAGACCGGACATGAGCGTTCATTGATGGCCCTGAAAGACGCGGACCAGGAAATGAAAAAATATGACAAAAAAGGAGTCAGGGCCATAAGCGTTATTGCTGACAGCGACAGTAAGGAGGAAGCAGCCTCAGCGCTTAAAAGCAGCGGCATTGATTTCCCCGTATTGATAGACGCCGACAGGCAACTTTACAGCAATTACGGGATCCGGGTTTATCCTTCAACGATTATCATAGACAAACAGGGCATGGTTGCTTACGATATACCAAGCCATGCACCGTCTTACAGAAATACACTTGACGGCTATATCAGACAGGTCCTTGGAGAGATCAGCGAGGAAGAGCTAAAGTCGACCCTTGCCCCGCACAGGGAAGATCAGGACAAGGCAAAGCTTGAGGCCTTGCGGCTGTATAACCTTTCGCTGAAATTTGCCCAATCCGGGATGCTTGAACAGGCAACAGACGCAGCTATAAAATCTGTTGAAGCCAAGCCTGATATGGCGCAATCGCACATCCTCCTTGGTTTTCTGCAACTTGAAAACAGAAATGCCGACAGCGCTCTGCAAGCGTTCAATAAGGCCGTAGATCTCGAGCCGCGTTCGCATGATGCGCAAACCGGGCTTGGCGGCGCGCTTCTTTTAAAAGGAGACGTTGACAGGGCAATAGAGGTGCTGAATAATGCCGCAACGGCCAATCCGTATCCGCAGTCTACATATTATCAGCTTGGCAAGGCTTATGAACTCAAGGGCGATAAGGACCGGGCGATAGAGATGTACAAGAAGGCTATGGAGAAAATAATAAAGAAACAGATCCTTCCCTCAGCAATATCCAGATGTCAATAAGAGTAGTAGCACTCTTTTATTTAATAATCTCCCTACTGCCTTTTTTCTGTTCAAACGCATATGCGGCTGATCAGGGTATGATCACGGTCCATTATCCTCCTGACAGGACGGTCCGAGAATTTGGGGTACTGAGTGTTTCACTGAGCGTACCGGAAGGGTCGGCGGATCTATTAAAAGTTATCGTTAACGACGTGTTAAGAGTGGAGATCAAACCTGAACGCACATTTGCATGTTTTACAGTTCCGATAAAATTGGGGGTCAATACAATAAACATCAGTGCCCTCAAAGGAGTGAAACAGGTGGATTCAGCAGCCTTCAGCGTCTTTCGAAAATCTGACCTTGAGGGGAAGTTCATAAGCCCTCTCCCCATCTATCGGAAAGATAATTTTCACATAAAAGATAATGGAAAGTGCGCTCAATGCCATAAACTGGAACCAGTAGAGTCAGACCTGAAACCTTTCAACGGAGCTTCAATTAAGGGGGCAGATAAGGACAGGGAAAAGGCGCTCTCCGCCACCTCGACATGTTACTCATGCCATAAGAAGATCACTTCATATAAATATGTTCACGGCCCGGCCGCTGTCTGGAGCTGTCTGAGCTGCCACGATAAAATAGCAGAACCGAAATATGCGGTGAAGAAACCTGATACTGAAGTTTGCTTCGCATGCCATACTGACAAAAAGAAGGAATGGAGCGCCATGAAATATACCCATGGCCCGGTCACGATCGGCAAATGCGCCATCTGCCACAGTCCCCACGCCTCTGATTATGCGTTCAATCTTGTGAAGCCGACCTGGGACCTTTGCACAACATGCCATTTTGAAAAAGGGACTGGTACACATGTGCTTGGAGATTCGATATTTGCGGAAGGGCATCCGACCCGCAACCGCCCTGACCCGATGCGGAAAGGCCAGGAGCTTACCTGCGCAAGCTGCCATAGTCCCCATACCTCTAACTTCCCTCACCTTTGGGCCTTTGACGTGAACAGTCTCTACGAATTCTGCCAGAAGTGCCATAACAAGTAGATGGTTCCCTCCCAATACGTCCTTATTTCGTCTTTTTTTCTGTTACGTAAAAATCATTTGTAGACATCCGGGAAATTATTTGTAGACATGGCAATGATTCACTTACAGATGGACTTCCCAGATTTTCTTATTGTCCTTGTAGACCATGAACTTTACTGAGGGGATAAGACAGATCGTAACGGTAGCGCCTTGCGGACATCCTATAACTGGACCGACCCAGTATTAAATCCACGATCCGGTTTAATAAAAGCAGTACACATAAATGAGTTACGCACAGCTATTGATCAGGCAATCGGAAATCAAAGCTGGAGCGACCCGATTCAACCAGGAATAACGATAATGAAAGCCATTCATATTCAGGAATTGCGCAGCACGATACAAAATGCATGGTAATTGAGATGATTGCTTTTCAATAGAAATGAATACGTTAATTTGAGAAGGAGGGGATAGAGGAAAAGAACGTGGGAAAAGAACGGGGTCAGCCCTTGAAAGAATACGTGTGAAGTGCGATAGCAGAATAAAGTCTTGATTCAAGACCGCAGGGTCGTTTAATCTATTCTATCATTTGAACGTCGAGGGGACACGATGGCAAGACCGTTACGGATAGAGTATGAAGGCGCAGTGTATCATGTCACTGCAAGGGGCAACGAGCGGACGAAAATATATTTGTCACAAAGCGATTACGATAAGTTTTTGCAATATCTGGCCGACGCTAAGAAAAAGTACAACATAGTTATTCATTGCTACGTATTGATGGGCAATCATTATCATTTGATCGTGGAAACTCCCGATGCAAATCTCAGCAAGGCGATGCAATATATCAACGGATCATACACAACGTATTTAAACATAAGGAGGAGAAGGAGCGGACATTTATTTCAGGGTAGATATAAAGCGATTGTGGTTGATACGGATAATTACCTGCTGGAACTGAGCAGATATATTCATCTTAATCCTGTAAGGGCAGTAATCGTAGGGAAGCCGGAGGATTATAAACACAGCAGTTATAAAACATATATTGCGAAAAGTGATAGTGCGTTGATAACAGATCATTTAGTGCTGGGCCTGATGAAGCATCACAAAAGTAATGCTAAAGACGAATACAGAGCGTTTGTAGAAGATGCAATTGGTATAGAACTCGACAATCCGGTAATAAATATTTATGGCGGGATGATTCTCGGCAGAGCAGGATTTATTAGAGAGACCTTAAAAACAATCAAAGAAGAATATTACAGGAGGGAGGAGGTATCGCATAGAAAAAAACTGAGAGCAGTTTGCGAAATAAAAGACGTACTTGAGGCAGTTTCAAATTACTTTTCCGTGATGCAAAAAAATGCAGGTAAGATTTCATTTTTAGAGCCGAGAGATATTGCCATTTATCTTATGAAAGAAAGTACAGGGGCAACAAACCGGGAAATAGGGGAAGCATTCGGGAGACTGAGTTATTCAGCAGTATCCAAGGTTTATCAGAAAATGAAAATTGATATGAAAAGGAATAGGAAGATGAAACGGATCGTCACAGAAATTCATAGTAGTTTGTATAATTTCAAGGGCTGACCCCGATTGCACTATTGCAGGATGAGGGCAGTGCATCACTTTTTCATTGACAGGAATTTGGATGATATGCAATTATTAATTCGATTCACTCAGGCCGTTACACTATCACCAATTGATGTGCTGATTAAAAGGGAGGGGGCTACCCTGTGGCATCAAGTTGTTCAGACAGAATCAAATCAATCAGCATAAACAATATTCTATTCGTTAAATCATAAAGAGGTATGACTATGAAAAAGACAATTCTTGCAAGATCAATCATGGCAGTATTCATTATTCAGTTATTAGTGACATATGATGTATTTGCTGAGAAGTCGATTAAAACGTTATTGAATGAAATCAAGTTAGCAGGTAGTGCCCAAGAGAAATCCAAAATATTAAGGCAATTGCAAGAAAAAAGCCCGGTAACTACGGAAGACGAAGTAGCGGTAATTGATGCTCTCGATAACAGCGATTTAGATGTGCAAGAAACAGCAGTGGAAATTGTTTCATCAGCAAAAATCAAAAATGCGTCTGGAAAATTACTTCAGAAGGTAAGAGACATACCAAAAATAAAAGTAGAAAAGGTGTCGCCTGAAAAAGAGAAAGAATACCGGATTAAGAGCCTCTCGGCTTTAGCATTGTCGGAGATGAAAGACATGAAAGCCTTGCCTGTAATTATCACATTATTAGGTGAAGCTCCCTCGCAAGCCGCTTATGATGAAAACATACTTGCCATCAGTGCGGTTAATTATGGCAAAGATGCCTTGAAGCCGGTTACTAAAAAGATCGAGGAATACGGCAGAAGAAATCCTTACGGTAAGATGCGATTATTGTCAGTCGTTATGAATATGAAAGATAGAGATGCAATTTCTGATCTGAAGAATATGTTTGATGACAGCAATGACCCTGACGTTAAATCGGCAGCAGCGCGCGGATTAAGGAATTTGGGAACGCCAATTGAAATATCAAAAATAATAAATACGCTTGAGCAGGTAGAAAGTAACCCGCAAAGAGGAAAACAATGGCGTGAAACGAGACTTGATCTGATAAAGGAATTAGGATTCTCCGGGAATCCAGAGGCAATACCTATGCTCAAATCAAATATAGATAGGGAACTGAAAAGGGATCGTTTTAATCCATCTTGTTACAGTGAAACACTTGCATTAGCAAGAATAGGAGGTCAGGAGAGTTATCAATTTCTCATAACTATTTATAACGAACATAAGAACTTACAGGGTGACATAATTATGGCATTTGGCAATGGAAAAATGTCAGAAGCAATACCGTTTTTGATCAAATTAATTAATGATAGAAATATTGACAAGCAATTGCGTTTGTACGGCACAGATAGTCTCGGGCATATTACAGGCGAAAAAGAAAAATATATGAAAGTTCGCTGGGAAATAGAATCTGATAAGAGATGAGTAAGTGATTAACTGTTGTTCATTAAAATTGAAAAGCATATAAGGAAACAAGATGCCTATAAATATCTCGAAACGATTCTCTGCAATTCTTATTTGTTTTATCGTTATTTTGTTAAGCACAAGGTTATTTGCGTGGGATAGCATTGGTTCATACACTCACAGGCAGATAGCAGTAGATGCTGTGTCTTTATTGACGCCTGCTGAATATCCTGACATAGATATGTTTGCTGACAATTTGATTGAATATAGTGCAGATGAAAACTGTTCTCATGGCTGGGATTTTCTATGGGCCAATGGGGGAGATACTTTGGAGCTATGGCGTGACAAAGTGTCTTCTGACTACAATGGAGGTGACTATGGCAATGCATATGAGTATATCGGCTGTATACTTCATTTAGTAGAGGATCAGGGGGTGCCTTCGCATGCTTTTGATATTAATCATGGAGTGTATTGGGCATGGGGTTGGGAGAGAGTTGGCGACTTCGTGGAGAAATACGCCAATAAGGCAGAAAATGATCAAAGCTATTATTCTTACGGATCCATTTCTATCCAGCCGGGGAATGACCCGGTCGCTTTCTATGGAAATATGATTAGTAGAACACAAAGTGTTGTCATAACAAATATTGTCACTCCTCCACCTGGAGAAACCTGGTCTGATTATTGGCAGCCGGGTACTTTCGGACCGCTCCAATTTCCTCCCGACAGAAGTGAAAGCTGGTATGTTATACAGCATGATAATTTAGTGCGGCAAAGGATTACAGAGTCGATCAATTATGTTGCTGGGAATATGGCTGCTGCATCAAAAAAATTGCCTCCACTTATTCAAAACATGGTGATCGTTCCTACATCCTCCATATCCCCTCAAATCGATATTACCTACGGTACCCAAATCAGCTTACAGATATTTGAAAACCGCAAGCCGACAGTAAAGATTTTTATGACCGTTGATTCATCTACAGGGGCAGGAATAATTGATTCCTCTTATCGAACCGGCAAGTCTTTTACTCTCACCACAGGTACAAGCCTTCCATGGGAAGGCAATTATACAATTACATGGGACGGCTTTCTCGAAGACGGCACGTATCCCTCTGACGGGCAGCATACGTTATATGTCCAGGTTCAGGATGAAGATGGGAATCTATCTTCTGTTTCTACACATCTCTTCACCATTTACACCACCCCTGTCCTCACCATCAGCAAAACCGGCAACGGTACTGTGACAGCATCGGGAATATCCTGTGGCAATGATTGTTCACAAAGCTACGCACATGGCACTCCTGTAACTCTGACTGCAACCCCTGACTCAGGATGGACATTCGGGAGTTGGTCGGGATGCGACAGCACGTCAGGGACAAACTGTTATGTAACAATGAACGGAGATAAGACAGTCACAGCCCAGTTTACATGGTCAGGAAACTGGACTAAGGTAACAGTTGATTCAGCTGGGAGTATTTATGGTTATACCTCCTTGGTTATAGATTCAAACGATAAAATTCACATCAGTTATTATGATGAAACTAACCACGTTCTTAAATATGCAACGAATGTATCCGGGTCATGGTCTTACTCTTCTCTGGGCATCAGCTGCTGGGGGGCTAATTCAATAGCAGTAGATTCATCGAACAAAATTCATATAAGCTGCTATGACGGATTTCTTCATTATGTGACTAATAGCCCTGGATATTGGTATAACCAGACAATAGACAACAGTAGCCGTCCTGTGGGCGATTTCAACTCTATCGCAATAAATTCATTAAACAAGGTGTACATCAGTTATTCTGACGCGGCCAATGGTGATCTGAAATATGCAACGAACGCATCCGGATACTGGAACACTTATACTCTGGACAGCTACGGAATTGTAGGTTCTGACACCTCCATAGCTATAGATTCATCCAATAAGCTGCATATCAGCTACCACGATGTGGCTAATGGTAATCTGAAATACGCAACGAATACGTCCGGTGTCTGGAATTATCAGACCCCGGATAATAATAGTGGAGATGTGGGTGAGTACACCTCGATAGCTGTAGATTCATTAAAAAAGGTACATATCAGTTATTACGATGTGACTAACGGAAATCTTAAATATGCAACGAATGCATCCGGCTCATGGAGTTTACAGACAATAGACAGTGGCGGCAATGTGGGACTGGATACTTCCATCGCAATAGATTCAAACAACAAAGTACACATCAGTTATTATGATGCGACTAACGGTAACCTGAAGTATGCAACCAACGCATCCGGGTCATGGATTATCAAAACAGTGGACAGCAGCGATGATGTAGGGGAATATTCCTCTATAGCCATTGATTCTTTGGATTACGCTCATATCAGCTATTCGGATTCAACTCATAGCGATCTGAAATATGCAAACAACGCTGCAGTCACAGTTGATAAATATACTCTCGTTGTAAGCAAATCAGGTTCGGGCACAGGGGCAATAACAAGCGCTCCAGTCGGGATAAACTGTGGCGGGATTTGCAGGGAGTCATACGATCAGGATACTCTGCTTACTCTGACGGCAACGCCGGATATCAATTCAACCTTCAACGGCTGGAGCGGAGGAGGATGTAGTGGAACGGGAACATGTGAAGTAACGGTCGATAGTGATATATCGGTAACAGCTACTTTCAATTCAAAGATGTCCACTATAAGTGCTATTTACGATAGCGGTAAAGGGGTCATTTCTCCTTCATCTGCGCTTGTTACTTATGGAGATGATCAGACATTTTCCATAACTGCAAATGCCGGATATCACATTACGAATGTATTTATAGATGGTAGCCCAGTCGGCACAGTTCCGGCATATACTTTCTCCAATGTAATTTCAGCCCATACGATAGAAGCGAGCTTTGCTATAAATACCTATCTCATAGCAGGAAGCGCAGGTACTGGGGGAGGTGTATCGCCTTCACAGTCAACAGTCAATTACGGAGGAAGCCAAACAGTCTCTATAACACCTAATTCAGGTTATCATGTAGCTGATGTTCTAATTGATGGTGTATCAATAGGGCCTGTATCCTCATACCAGTTCACAAACATAACAGCGGACCATCTGGTAGAAGCGATATTTGAACCTGATTGCACGCCGACATCAACTGATGAAACGATATGTAATGGAGTTGATGATGACTGCGATAGTTCTATCGATGAGGACTATATAGCGATACCTACCACATGCGGAACCGGTGCTTGCGCCTCTTCCGGCCAAATGCAATGTCAAAACGGGTCTGTCGTCGATACCTGCACGCCCGGCACTCCTGCTTCTAACGATTCCGTATGTAACGGTATCGATGACGACTGTAATGGGTTAATCGATGAAGATTATGTTGTATCGGGTACTAATTGTGGCACTGGCGTATGTGCTTCAACGGGGCAGAATTTATGTCAGAACGGAGCTATAGTTAATACATGCGTTCCATTTCCTCCTAATGCTCCTACGGATACAACATGCAATGGTATTGATGATGATTGCAACGGTCAAATCGATGAGGATTATCCGGTATCACCAACTAATTGCGGCATAGGAGCTTGTGCGTCAACAGGACAAATGCAGTGTCAGGGCGGTTCAGAGATTAATACATGTACTCCAGGAACGCCACAAATTGAAGGGCCTTACAGCAGCCCAACGTGCTCTGACTCTGTTGATAATGACTGTGACGGTTTAACTGACATAAATGATCCTGCATGTCCTCCGCCACCAACATGGACGGACGATTCTCTTATCCCCGGAGCAACTGAATTAAAAGCCATACATATTACCGAGCTAAGAAATGCCGTAAATCTATTACGTAACAAGAGAGGATTTGGCTCATACAACTGGACTGACCCGACTTTAACTTCTCAAAGCAGCATAATCAGAGGGACACATATAACCGAATTGCGTAACACGATTGATCAGGCAATAGGTGCTCAAAGCTGGACAGACAACCCGATTCAGCCAGAAATAACAATAATGAAAGCCATTCATATTCAGGAACTGCGGGATGCGATTGAGAATGCATGGTAATTGAGATGATTGCTTTTCAATAGAAATGAATACGTTAATTTGAGAAGGAGGGGATAGTTATGGAAATCAGAAAAGTAAGAGAGATGATTTTATTGTTTTTTACGATTATTACCTTATTAAGTCTTGGATTACTTTCAGCGCATGCACAAGACATGACAATTGATACCAATGGCAATGTCGGCATCGGGACGACAGGTCCCAATACCAAATTAGAGATTAATGCAAATGGAGTGACGAATGGCGGAGCTATTCGTATTAGTGGTCTTCCCAGCTCACAAAATACACTCATCGAAGCCGCTATAAATGGGGGCGCTGTTGGTATGAAAATCCAATCTGCCGGGAGTGTCCAGGAATATTTCATGGTCACTGATTCAAATTCACACCCTAAGTTTACAGTAGATACTTCATACGGTAAGGTCGGCATCGGAACAGATGCACCTGATGCAACACTTCATGTAATTGGTGATGCTCACATGACAGGTGAGTTAATAGTTGATGGCAATATTGCAGCCAAATATCAGGATCTTGCCGAATGGGTGAGGACATCCGAACCTTTGACCAAAGGCACAGTGGTAATGATAGACCTTGAGAATAATGACCAGGTGCTTCCCTCTGACATGTCCTACAATACTCTTGTCGCAGGCGTTGTATCAGAAGCACCGGGAATTGTGCTTGGAGAAAAGGCGGACAATAAAGCCATCATTGCCCATACAGGCAGAGTGAAAGTCAAAGTTGATACTAATTTCGGAGCTATCTCAAGAGGCGATCTCCTCGTAACGAGCCCTGTTAAAGGTTACGCCATGAAAGCTGATGCGGACAAGCTGAAACCGGGTATGCTTCTCGGCAAAGCGCTTGAACCTCTTAAAGAAGGTCAGAAGAGGGAAATACTGGTATTGATAACGTTGCAGTAAAAAGTTGAAATAGATGCCTGCAATTTTCATAGAACATTACCCTTTCGAAGTATGGATACTTTGTACCTACTGCACGGTATATCAGTTATCTCGAAAAGCCTCGCTCTGAATACACTGAGCCGGAGAATCCGTATCCCGGTAACTCCCACAAATAGCCTTGGATTTAAATTATTCGATATTGTTATAATTGTAAAATTTCCATTTCAACTGCTTTCGCTGTTAAAGCCGCATTAAAGGCAGTAAGTCTAAGGAGCAATAACATGAGCAAACTTGATGTCGTAGAACCGGTAAAACTGTCACTCGATTCAAAGTTCAAATTCAGATGTCACAAAGGGATAAAGTGTTTCACCAGATGCTGCAGCAACATTGATATCCTTCTGACTCCGTATGATGTCGTCCGTCTCAAGAAGAGGCTGGGGATGTCCTCGGAAGAATTTATCGAAAAATACACCTACATGAAAAATGACGAGAAATCATCACATCCTTATGCCATGCTCAAGATGAACGAGGATGCTGAAAGGAAATGCCCGTTTCTCACTCCTGAAGGATGCACAGTCTACACAGACCGTCCCGCAAACTGCCGTTATTATCCGATAGGGCAGGGGACTCTGAAAAAACAGGGGAAGGACGGTATTGAGGAGGACGAGTTTTACTTTTTTGTCAGGGAGCCCCACTGCTATGGTTATCATGAGAAGAAACAATGGACCGTTGCATCGTGGAGGGAAGACCAGGGAGTGGATGAATACGACCGTGTCAACAGGGAATGGAAGACCATTCAGATAAGGAAGAATCTGCCAGGGCATCCTGAACTTAGCGAGAGCAAACAGATCCAGTTTTTTATGGCAAGTTATGACACAGACCGGTTCAGGAGGTTTATTTTTGAGAGTAATTTCCTGAATGTGTTTGATATTGACGAAGAGACCGTTGAAAAGCTCAGGACCGATGATGTGGAGCTAATACAGTTCGGCGCAAAGTACATCAAATACATCACTATGCTCGAAGAGACCCTGAAGGTGAAAGATGAAGTGCTGAAGGCAAGAGAGAAGAAGGATTGAAAATTACAATTATTTTTTAAGAGGAGGATTTAACTATGGATTGGGGAATGAAGAACCGTTTAGCTCAAATTATCAAGTCAGACGGGAAGTGTTTTTTTATGCCGATCGACCATGGATATTTTCTCGGCCCGACATCGAAGCTTGAGAAGCCGGGTGAGACCATCAAGTCGATCGTCCGTTACAGCGACGCCCTGTTTGTCACCAGAGGGGTTCTGCGTTCATGTATTGATCCTGAGAACAGCCTGCCTGTCATACTCCGTGTATCAGGAGGCTCCAGTGTTATAGGAAAAGACCTTGCAAATGAAAGCATTACCACATCTGTTGAAGAGGCAATAAGGCTGAATGTGTCGGCTGTCGGTTTGTCTATTTTTGTCGGCAGCGCCTACGAGCATCAAACATTGATGAATCTCGCGAATCTCGTGAATGAGTGCGAGAAATACGGGATACCTGTTATGGCGGTCACCGCCGTAGGCAAAGAGCTGGAAAAGCGAGATGCGCGTTATCTTGCTTTATGCTGCCGCATTGCCGCTGAACTTGGAGCAAAGGTTGTGAAGACTTACTGGTGTGAGAATTTCGAGAAGGTCACAAACGGCTGTCCTGTTCCAATAGTTATAGCCGGCGGACCCAAATGCGATACCGAACTGCAGGTGTTCGAATTCGTTTATGACGGAATGCAGAAAGGCGCAATAGGCGTCAATCTTGGCAGAAATGTATGGCAGCATCCACATCCGGTGGCAATGGCAAAGGCTTTGAGGGCTGTAATCCACCAAAAGGCAACACCGAAGGATGCGCTTGGGATATTTAAAGAGGAGAAGGACAAGGGCAAGAAGTAGTTTTTTGTGTCATTCCGGCTTGTCCGGAATCTTCTTTAGAAAGGATTCCCGACGCGCTTCGCTTGCGGGAATGACGAAATAGCGAAAGACGCTAATCAGTATAAAGACTATGCGTGTTTTAATGTACTACAACAATAAGGACGTTCGCGCTGAAGAGATGCCTGTCCCGAAGATCGGCGCAGGTGAACTCCTGGTGAAAGTTATGGCGAGCGGTATATGCGGAAGCGACGTCATGGAGTGGTACAGGATCAAAAAAGCCCCACGGGTTCTGGGACATGAGATAGCCGGTCAGGTCGTCGAGGCCGGGGCCGGAGTAAAAAACTTCAGGACCGGCGACAGAGTGTTTGTCTCTCATCACGTTCCATGCAATACCTGCTATTACTGTCTGAACGGCCACCATACTGCATGCGACACATTACACAGTACGAATTATGATCCGGGCGGGTTTGCAGAATATTTACGGGTTCCCCAGATAAATGTTGACAACGGGGGAGTGTTTATTTTGCCTGACGCCATGTCTTATGAAGAGGGTACATTTATTGAACCCCTTGCATGTGTTGTTCGGGGGCAAAGACTGGCACAGGTAAAGCCGGGGAAGACCGTATTGGTGATCGGCAGCGGGATCTCCGGGCTTATTCATATAGCTCTTGCGCGCGCACTCGGCGCAGGACGCATCATTGCCACGGACATTTCTGAATATCGATTGAATGCAGCCAGACGTTTCGGCGCTGATTCAGTGATCAATGCAAAAGAAGATGTGCAGAAACATGTGCTTGAACTGAACGGCAACAGGCTTGCCGATATTGTTATTGTTTGTGCAGGGGCTCTGGCAGCTTCAACTGCTGCTTTGAGATGTGCAGACAGAGGCGGGACGATTTTATTTTTCGCAGTGCCTGAACCGGAGGTCCTGGTCCCTGTCCCCATGAATGATATGTGGCGCAATCAGACTACTCTAATAACCTCTTATGGTGCAAGCCCGCTGGATATTGAAATATCTTTTTCATTGATGCGTAATCAGAGAGTTGTATTAAACGACATGATCACTCACCGTCTTCCGCTCAGTGAAGGTGCAAAGGGTTTTCAGCTTGTTGCAGACGCAAAGGATTCGATCAAGGTTATCTTTGAACCGCACAGTAATGGATAGATATCGATAGATAAAATGGAGGGTATATGTCACTGCTCGTCGTAGGTTCTGTTGCATTTGATTCTGTAAAAACACCGTTCGGAGAAGTGGATGAAGTGCTGGGCGGTTCAGCCACGTACTTTTCGACTGCTGCAAGCTATTTTACCGAGGTGTCGCTTGTTGCTGTTGTCGGAACAGATTTTCCCGAAAAACATCTGACATTTCTCAAAAGCCGGAAGATCGACATTGACGGGATAGAAAGGATGGAGGGAAAGACCTTCAGATGGAAGGGTGAATACGGGTATGAACTGAACGAAGCACGCACGCTTGATACCCAGCTTAATGTTTTCCAGACATTCAAGCCGAAGCTGCCCGAAAACTACAAGAACAGAAAAGTTGTCTTTCTTGCGAATATAGACCCTGATCTGCAGAGAGATGTGCTGTCCCAGGTCAATAAGCCTGCACTTGTTGCCTGCGATACAATGAACTTCTGGATATCAGGAAAAAAGGAAGCGCTTCTTCATACCCTGAAACTGGTCGATATACTTCTTATCAATGATGGTGAAGCGCGGGAGCTGTCCGGGGAGCCGAGTCTCGTAAAAGCTGCAAACCGTATACTGTCATTTGGCCCTAAGACACTAATAATAAAGCGCGGTGAATATGGAGCGCTTATGTTCAGCGACAGGAAGATTTTTGCTGCTCCTGCATATCCGCTGGAGTCAGTGTTTGATCCAACCGGTGCGGGAGACTGTTTCGCGGGGGGCTTTATGGGTTATCTTGCCAATACAATGAATTTTGATGAATCAAATATCCGTAAGGCAATAATCTTTGGCAGTGTTATGGCCTCTTTCAATGTAGAGGCGTTCAGTCTTGACAGAATCAAGAGTCTCGATTATGCTGAGATTGAGAACAGGTACAGGGAGTTCAAGAAGTTAACGCATTTCGAAGACCTGGAATAGCCCGGTCAGCTGATTATGAAATAAGATTTCAGTGCCAGCAGGAAATAACATGACAGAATCATTGAAACAATACGTGCAGAAAATCACGCAGCTCCCCACTATACCTGTTGTTGCGCAGGAAGTGCTGAAGTTTGTGCATGATGAGAAGACCTCGGTTGTAAAACTGGAAAATATCATTGAGAACGACCCTGCGTTGTCTGCAAAGATTCTCAGTGTATCCAATTCGGCTTTTTTTGGCTATAAAACACCCACGCAGACCGTCCACAGCGCAATTCTGAGAATAGGTTTCAATACAGTGCGGGATATTGCATTCGGTGTTTCCCTTATGACTGTTTTCGAGGATAAGGACCGGCCTGGCGCATTAGACTACCAGCGTGTTTTTAATCATTCGGTGACCGTGGGGCTGATCGCACAAATGATATCCAGAGACCTCAAAATGGGTTTTTCCGAAGAGATCTTCGTCAATGGCATTCTGCATGATCTTGGTTATCTGGTCCTGAATAAATATTTCTCCGAGACCTATATGAAAGTGCTTGAGATCTTTCATAAGCAGGTCTCTCTTCTTGAAGCTGAAAAAACCGTAATGGATTTTACTCACGCTGAGATCGGTTCCTGGCTTGCGGAGAAATGGAATCTTCCGGATGATGTTATTTATACGGTCCGTTACCATCATACCCCGTTGCTTGCCACGAAAAAAACAAAGAGGGTAGCGATTATCCACATCGCTGATCACATGGTCAGTAAGGGGGTCTTTTCCGCAATACAGAGTGATCCTCATTATCCCCTGGAGCGGGCTTCCCTCGATCTTTTAGGGATCAATGAAGATTATCTCAGGGGGCTGCAGGACAAGGTAAATCAGGGTCAAATTATATAATTATATTATTGCTTCAGATTTGAGAGAATACATTTAATCTGTTTCCACGTGTAGTCGATATCACGGCTGTTATTTATCACAAAATTCGCAAGTCTTTTCTTCCTTGTAATCGGCATTTGAGCACGGAGCCTGCTGTGTGCATCAGCTTTTGAAAAACCTTTTCTCTTGAGCCGGCTAAGAGCCTTATCTTTACTGCAGTACACAACAATGGTCTTGTCAAAGATATGCTCATATCCTGCCTCGAACAAAAGGGGAACTTCAAAAACAATTAACGCGGAGCGGTCTTTCTTCAATATTGTTGCACTGGTTGATTTTATGGCGCGTAAGACTTGTGGATGAACTATCTTTTCGATAGCCTTCCGTTTTGAACTGTCATAAAAAATGATGTTAGCTATGCGTGATTTATTTACAGATATCTTATTTGATCTTTTTACCAATACATCGTCGCCGAGTTCACGTGCAATTTTCTTTATCGTTTCAGGCTGCTTCAGGATTTCGTGAACAAACCTGTCGACGTTGAAAGTATACGCACCTGATCTCTTGAAAAGGGATAAGACGGTTGTTTTACCCATCCCGAAATTTCCGGTAAGGCCAATTATCGGCATACGTGAATTATACTAAATAAGAAATACGAAATTCGAATGCCAGGATCGAATTCATGCTTTTTGACGGATGGGTGAGCTGTTTCATTTTTTAAGTTGTTTTCAGCTAATTAGAGTCTGTCCATAAACTCGCAATTTTCTGATTTGTGGGAACAAACTCACCCATAGGGGTCCAGACTTTTTTCAGATTTCGTCTTTTATCTCT
>QZKC01000096.1 GCA_003599425.1 Nitrospiraceae bacterium
AAGGTAAAGCCTGTCAAACACAGGATCAGAAATGACACCTGTTATGGAGGTCCCGACATTGTTGATAGCGCTAACCGCATTCTCATCCTCTCCTTTTATGAACTGAAGGATGTCAATAACCGACAGCTTATCAGAGCTGTAATTTGTTACGTAGACCTTTCCCTTCTGGTAATCCACATCAAGCGCAATGGGATTCCATCCAACGTCTATATTAATGACCTCCTGACTGCGATGAGTCAATAAATCCATTTTGACTACTGATACAGTATTTGAATAATAGTTCAGTACATATACATAGAAAAATTTCTGGCGAAAGCTCCTGATAATATTGATCTGGTCGAAACTGAGAAACCTTGTTCCAAGCAGTTTCTCAACAGGAGGATCAGCAGCTATTGCAACAGGGCCTTTCCCCACGTCTATTTTTTCTGTCTCCTGGAATGTTGAGGTGTCTATGACAGATACTGAATTGGAATCGAAATTTGTGACAAAAACAAGCTCCTTGCCTGAGGATACTCTCACAGCTGCTATTCCTGCGGGCCCACTGCCGAATCTGACAGGCACTTCAGTTTCAACATGGTTTGTCGTCGGGTCGATCACGGATATGCTGTTTGATCCTGAGTTGGCAACATAGACCTTCAGCCGTTCTCCTGCGAGCATAGCCGTAATGCCCTTTGGCTTCTTGCCGACCATGATATTGGTAACGATCTCTCCTGACTGCCTGTTCAGAACAGAAACATTATCAGAACCCTCATTAGTTATGTAGACAAGAGAGGTGCTTAGTTCCGGGACCTTTCCACTGACTGCCATGCGCGGGCTGAACAAATATCCATCAGTAATGGACCCTTCTGCATCCCAGTGCAGGAAGATCGATGTGTTCTGGCCTTTCCTGACAGTGCTATGTATAGGCATTTCTGTCCCGTCAGGAGGCAATGCCAAACGTGACGTTTGATCTTTCCTCTTTACAGTCGCCTCTTTGATTACAAGCTTGAGTTTTGTGTACCTGCCTTCGGGAAGGACTCCTTCAGACAGTAGCACCTGACGTCCTTTAAGCTTAAGAGAGCTTATCTCATTTTGTGAAACAGCAAGTTCATGGAGCGTCCCGTTTTCAGCAATAAAATCTATAGCCGCAAGCTGAAAGGTAATTTCATCCACCACCTTATCCGGGCCGTTCAGAAAAAGAGCTATCTGCCCCTTGTTTGGCTCTGAAGGGCTGCTTTTATCCTCAAGATAATAACATCCATAACTAAAGGACAGACAAAATGCTATAAGAACAAACAGAAGACTTTTCCTGTGAGCTGTCAACTGAATCATCTTTTGCCTTTTATTATGATTACTACATGACATACCTTGCATTATTTCTTGCTCAATACAGCAACCCTGGTAGCAAATACCTGAACACGATGGTTAAAGTAGTCGGCTATGAATATTCTTCCTGCGTCATCCACAGCAATATCTGTAGGGAACTGAAACCACCCTGCTCCTAAACCCAAGCCTCCAAATTCAAACAGGTAAGCCCCTTTATTATCATATGCACTTACGGTGTGCCGCATATAATCAACTACATACATTGTGCCGCTATGCTCATCTACTCCCACCCCTTTGGGCCTGCTGAGTTTCCCTGAACTCCCCCCTTTTTCACCGAACTTAAACAGGAAGTTCCGGTTTTCATCATAAACATATATCCTGCCTTCTTCCTCACTGACCAGATATATCTTTCCCGAGCTGTCCAGTTTAACATTCGTCAGCTTTGCCTTGCGCCCCTCTTCATCAGGGGTCATGATATCCAGAAATGTCCCGTCATTGCCAAGAATGATGACGCCTGGATATTGACTTGCAACGGCATAAATGTTCCCCTGTTTATCTACGGAAAGCCTTGACGGAATAAATGAATCTGCCCCCTCAAAACCGCTGAAATAAATGTCCCTCTCCCATGTAAGACACGGCCTTAAGACAGTAATCCTGTGCCTCGGATTATCAGCGTTGGCAGATTGTGCGATGTAAAGATTCCCATTTTTATCAACAGCTAAACCCTGAGGGTTATTAATGCCGTATTTATTGTTTACCGTAAGGACCGGGAACATATCTTTTGTATACACAACAACCCTTCCCCTTCCATCAATGATGTAAATCTCTTTCATCTCCCGATCAACCGTGACGAAAGACGGGAATGTGAGCTTCTCCTCCTGCTCATCGAAAATTATGCTGTCTCTGTATATGACAGCATCAGGCTCTGCATAAAGCCGCGGAATACCGAGCAACAAGTAAATTGCGAGTATTATTGCTTTCCTCAGAAAACTATGGAGTGTTTTATTCTTTTCTATGAAAACTATACCCATTGTCAGCGTTTTTATGATAGCAATAATTTCTGTTTAAATTCCAATGATCATTTCCCCTGCTGTATCATTATCAAATGAGGGAATTGCAAATGATCAACAGGTTACTTCAAAAGACTTTTATACTTTTTCTGGTCAGCTATAAAGGTATTGCGTGTCCGTGATATCTTGCAAAAATGGGTATCATGCTTATCGCATGATACCCATCTGCTTAAGACCAACTATTTTCTGAAAAAATTTAATTCTTGTCAGTATGACAGACAAAGCAGCCTGTTGTGGTGCCGGCTCCTACAGTGATCGTTGTATAATCCCATCTCAGGAGGTCTGCATAGGGTGATCCATGCGCCCTGTGGCATGACAAACACATGACAATAGCACCTGTCCTTGTCGTGCTGTCTCCAGGGCTAACAGTACTGCTGCTGCCTTCAGCGTTTGTCGGTACTACTGGTCTTGCAACCGGCACTTGAAGACTGTAACTGCCTGCTGTATCGTCGCCATTATCAGAATTATAATCATCGTATTCACCGCTGTTCGGCAGTACGATATCAGTCGGATGTCTCACCCATGGTGAACCAAATGTTGCATCTGCATCAATCCTGGAGTGAAAAAATCCATGACATTCAGCACAAAAGTAACTGGACGTTTCTTTAAATTGATATGTGTCCGTGGTGTCATTGTCTCTTTCTGTGCTTGTATCATTTTTCCCGTAATATTCATTATGTGACGCAGCGGTCTCATTCCAGTTCCAGTCTGCGTCTTCCAACCCTTTGATACCACCCAAAAATCTGTAACTGTTGGCTACTGTATTTGCTGCAGATGCAGCAGTGGCTGTTATACCGCTACCGGTATTTGCATTATTATGATGTGCTCCTGTGATTGCCTGCAAACTGTTTGCTGTTGTATGGTTCCCATGGCAACCATATGTTCCGGCACAGGTAAGCTGGTTCGCCCCCCAGTTTGCCGCCCCGCCTGCTACCTGGCCAAAAGTAAACCCACTTGTTGCATTCGGCTCCCAGCCCGGAGGCGTTCTTCCTATAGTTGCATCTGCGCTCACTCCGCTGATGTCAGCTACATTGTGTCCTTTTGCATCGCCGCCACCCTGAGTTACCCAGTAAAAGTCACCCCCGGCATTTGTCGCTCCATTACCCTGTGCGCCTCCAGCAGTGCCGGCTGAATGAAGCACCGCAGGTGCGCCATATGTTGTTGTCTGTCCAGCGCCTGATGTAGTATGACATCCCGCACAACTTGCCAGTAAAAGTTGTGACTGGGCGCCGCTGTCTCCCTGGTCTGCCCCGCCCTGGCTGTCATGCATGGTGTGACAGTTGGAGCACTGGCCTGCTACTGCACCAGCATAATTGTATGTCAGAACAATTGATAGAAAAACCATAAACGTTATGAGCAGCTTACTCATAATCTGCACCTCCATTTTTGTTTTTGGTTTAGTTGCTGTTCCCACTATATTCCCTCCTTTGATATTGTATATTGAATTTTTCATTTCCCTTTAAGTCTTGAGCAATTCATATGCCAAGGTTGGAAAATCATAATTATTTTCTCTACTACTCGGATAAAACAATTTTTTTCTTTAGCGTATCCCATGTTCAATGTGCTGAACATATAGACTTTTGACGCACATGCGTCAATTTAAACACAGTTTACCGCCTTGCCTGAAGTTAATTCGTATATATATAACAAATTTGCTATCTTTTAAACAACTGAATTCTGTTTATGGCACTATTTAAGAGAATTATTCTTTAAAGAAGCCCGAACTTGTGCATCTTGTATCTGAGCGCGTCCCTTGAGATCCCCAGCAACCTGGCTGCCTTTGTCTGGTTGTTATCTGCCTTCTGAAGTGCCTGGACAACGAGTTCCTTTTCCACATTCTTAAGTGAGAGACCTTCGTTCGGCAGATCTATTGAAGGTTCACCACCTGCTTCAGATGTGGTGTAATGAAGCAGTTCTGACGGAAGATGTTCTGGAAGGATGATTTCCGTATCTTCAAGGATACACACCCTTTCGATAATATTCCTGAGTTCTCTCGCATTTCCATACCACGGATAATTGACCAGCAAACTCTTCGTTTCAGGCGATATGGTTTTGACCTCCTTCCTGAATTCCTTATTGAACTTTTTTATGTAATGCATTGCAAGCGGAATTATATCTTCCTTCCTTTCTCTTAACGGCGGCAGGAATATTGGAAATACTTTGAGCCTGTAATAAAGGTCTGCCCTGAAACTGCCGTCTCTCACCGCATCTTCAAGGTCTTTCTTGTTGGTAGTAGCTATGATCCTGACATTGACACGGACGTCCCTGAGCCCGCCAACCCTTTTGAAGGTTTTTTCTTCAAGCGCCCTTAATAATTTCGACTGTGTGGACAGTTTGATGTCTCCTATTTCATCAAGATATATAGTCCCTCCGCTGGCAACTTCAAAGAGTCCTTTTTTGGAGGTCTTTGCATCTGTAAAAGCGCCTTTTTCATATCCGAAGAGCTCACTCTCAATGAGGGCCTCGGGTATCGCAGTGCAGGTGACCTCAACAAATGGGTCCGATGAGCGCTGGCTATGGTAATGGATCGCCCTCGCAAGGAGGCTTTTGCCGGTACCGCTCTCACCTTGAATAAGTATCGTGTTTGCATCACTGAGTGCAACTTTCCTGGACAGTGTTAAAACCTCTTTCATGGTTGCGGATTCACCGATAATGTTCTGGAAATTGTATGTATCGTATTTTTCCTCTCTGAAATAGCTGACTTCCCTCTTGAGATGAATTGTTTCCATTCCTTTTTTTATGAGGAACGATATCCTGTCAAGTTCGAACGGTTTTTCCACAAAATCATACGCCCCTGATTTTATGGCTGCGACAGCAGTCTCTATATCCCCATGGGCAGTTATGATTATGACAATGGCCTCGTTATTTATTTTCCTGATGGCTTCAAGCGTCTCCATTCCGCCCATCCCGGGCATCCGGAGATCAAGAATTATAATATCGGGGACATCTGTCTGAAATATTTCTAACCCGGCCTCTCCAGAGTCTGCTGTCAATATTTCATGCCCCTCTTTCTCAAGATGCTGCTTGAGGCTTTTCGTTATAAATTTCTCATCGTCAACTACCAGAATTTTTCCCATGCTGTCAAATTGCTCCGCTTAATGCTGCATTCTTTTTGCCGCTCTGCATGACCGGTAAAAGTATTGAGAAAATGCTGCCGCTGCCAACTTCACTTATGACCGTTATTTCCCCTCCATGCTCCTGGACTATTCTCTGACTTATGGACAGCCCCAGACCCGTGCCCTTTGTTTTTCTTGTAAAAAACGGATCGAATATGCTGTCCCTATGTTCTGCTTCTATCCCTTCACCGGTATCTTTAAAACTCACGATCAGTATTGTATCACTCTCTATCCGGTTTTTTATATCAGCTCCGATCTCCCTGGCATCAGCAACACGAATTGATATTGTGAGGCCTCCTCCCGCAGGCATTGCCTGGACAGCGTTGATCATAAGATTCAGAAAAACCTGCTGCATCTGGTCAGGGTCCATCAGGACTTCAGGGATATCTTTTGCGATCAGGGTAGTTATCGAAATATGCTGCCTGTTCGCCTCTGGGTACACAAACAGAAGAGATTTCTCCAGGATATCCTGCATACTGTAAGGAATAAAACTCAGCGGCTTAGGCCGCGCGTAATTCAAAAGATCCTTCACGATCCTGTCAAGGCGCTTTATCTGATTTAATATCTCGGCGGTGATCTCCCTGTTAGAGTCCCCCTCCTTCATTTCAGACTGAATTATCTGGACCGCACAACTTATTCCTGTCAGCGGGTTTTTTATCTCATGAGCTATCCCGGAGATGATCTCACCCAGAGATGCCAGTCTCGCGGCCTTCTGCATCTGCTCCAGATGATAGCTCTCAACGTGTTTTTTCGTCTTTTCAAGTGATGTAACCATACTGTTAAAACTTTTTGCCATAAGGCCAAATTCGTTCCCTGAGTCTTCTTCCATTCTGGCAGACAGGTCCCCGTTCTCGATCTTCCTGAAAGCTGTTATCATTTTCTTTATCGGCCTGTCGATCAGCATACTGACAACAAACAATATTCCGCCGGCCATTATCAGAAAGGCAACGATGGCATCTGTATAATGCTCTCTTTTGAATTCCTGCACTGTCCTGTTGACGCTGGCGAGAGAAACATCCAGCGCAAGGACTCCCAATATTTCTTTCTCAGAGCCGTGGCATTTATGACAGACAGGTTGGTTGAGAATGATGGTAAGTTTCGATGCAAATCCCTGGCCCTCCTTCTCAGTCAGAAACGCATCAGCATCCTCTCTCTTTGTAAAAATCTGCATGTCTTTCTCATGGATCCTTCCTCCGGTGTCCTGAGGCTCTGAAGATGCTACGATAAGGCCGCTCTCAGGCAGGAATACCCTGATCCCCTTCAATTCCTTCGATTCTTTTACCTGATCTTCCATGAAAGACTGAAGGTCCTGCCACTGGTTCTTTAACATGAGGATAACAAGATTGTGTGAGATACTGTCTGAAAGGAGCGTGGCTTTTTCTTTTTGCACGGCAAGGAGTTTTTGTTCGGTGGCCCTGATGTCCCTAACCGTTGACAAGATCATGATGACCGCAATAATCATTAAGGCAGTGACGGCAATATTAACCTTGACACTATTGAACATTTTTTCACTACTATACCATACAATCTGTCATGCTTACTATAAATGTTTTGTCGTTAAACTTATCATTAAGCTTTACGAATAGTAATGTAAAGATAAATATTTTTAATTTGACTGTGCTCCGGTTTCGTGTTATTAAATTGTATATTTTTTTGCGCTAATTTTTATTCTACTCGTAAAAAATAAATTCTCCTGGGGACGAGGGATGAATAAAACTGCTGTATTTGCTGTATAGACTGCTTATGTGCCAGAAGCAACAAGAATGTTTCTATAAATAATTATTATTTCGAGTGAAGAGGGAGGGAACAATAGTGAAGCAAATAAAGTTTTTCCATATGACAGTACAGTTCCTTGTTATGTTCAGCATTCTCTCATTTTCCGGTTTCAGCGCTGAGGCAGCAGACAAGGAAAATTGCCTCATGTGTCATAAGTACCGTCAGATCGGGCGGATTGATGAACAGGGCAGAAAAAGGAGTTACTATGTAGACGAGCACATTTACTCTAATACCACACACAGAAACGTGCCGTGCAGGGACTGCCATACCTACATTAGTAAACTTCCCCATGACCCTGTTACCGAGGAAGTGAACTGCGCTAATGAATGTCATATTAAACCTCCTTTTGCAAACGAGAACTTTTCTCACAAGAAAATAATCGAGACATACAACCGGAGCGTTCACGGGATAAAACCCGCTGACTCGCCCCAGTTGAGGGACGCAAAGCCATACTGCAAATATTGCCACCTGAACCCAATTTATACAAAAGTGTCAGAAGAGCAGGTTGCTTCAACCAGTCTCATCCGGTGCCTGAACTGCCATGAAAAGCAGGGAGTGACTATGGCTTACAAACATATAACTCACCGGCTCAGGCATAAAACTTCCCGTTCACCCCAGCAAATCGTACAATTATGCTCAAAGAACTGTCATGAAGAAGTTGCGCTTATGGGCCGCTTTAAGGCGTCCGAAGAAAGTCTCGCTGCAGTGGAAACGTATAAGCGTTCCATCCACGGGAAGTCGGTGGCGCTTGGCGCCCAGGATGCAGCAGATTGTATAAGTTGCCATGCTACGAATGCGATACACGACGTCTATAAGAAGGACGACAAGCAGGCAACCATTCATAAAGCAAACCGTATAAACACCTGCAGGCAATGTCACGCAAAGGCGAATGACCGTTTTGCACAGATCGATGTTCATTCAGAAATAGACCAGCATAAAAAGCCGGTTCTTTACTTGACAAATACAGCGCTTGGCTTTGCATTTTACGGCTCCGTATTAGGCCTTGTCGGGCTTATGCTCCTTGAGACCTACGGCAGGAAAAAAGATGGTATTAAATGGCAGATAAGAAAAGGCACGACCTGGCGCGGACAATCAAAACGCGGGCCAAAATTATAAATATTACCAAATAAAAAAGGAGGGAAAATGGCTACAACCGAGAATATGTCAATCACTCCAGAAGCTGCTGAAGCAGCCGGAGATTTTTATACATATGTTGAAGGCGTCGGCAATATACCACGGGATATTTACAAGCACGTGAAATCCGATCCCCTGGGCGACCTTCCCCGTTATTCGATACATATTGTCACACAACATTTCCTGACGTTCATAAGTTTCCTCATCCTGGCAGCAACAGGACTTACCCTGCATTTTGCTGATCTCTGGTGGGCGTCTTTCGCAATATCACTCTTTGGGGGAGCTGAGACCGGACGGCTCATTCACAGAATATCAGCAATTGTCATGGTAGCAGCAAGCGTTTATCATCTGGTTACCATCATCGGAGGGACCATAAGCAAGTCAATGAGAAAGCGGTTTGACATAAAAAGGACGCAAATTCCTCTTCCAAAAGATCTGCAGGACATCATTCATGATTTTAGATATTTTATCGGGAAAGAGCCTTACCGTCCCAAGATGGAAAAATTCATGTACAAACAGAAGCTGCACTATCTCGCTATTCTTTGGGGAACATTTGTGCTGATCTCCGCAGGGAGCATGCTCCTTTTCCCTGAAAAGATGGCGACCATCCTGCCTAATCCTGTGTTCTTCCAGGATCTTGCGCGATTACTGCATGCCGATGAGGCAGTGATGGCTATAACTGTGGTGGTTTTCTGGCATTGGTCCAACGTTCATCTCGTACCCGGGAGATTCCCGCTGCAGTGGTCATTTATAACAGGGCGGATCACGAGGGAACACCAGATAGAAGAACACTTCCTGGAATATCTCAACAACCTCAAGGAAATTCCCGAGGAACGTGAATATATGAAAAAAATCTTAAGAGAAAAAGGTCTCGAAACATACTAAAGGAGGTGACATAAAGTGCCAGGCGAACCGAAACGATTGGAACATCCGAAATCAGTTTACATCATAGGTTTTATCTTTAAGATAATCACCCTTTCCGTGCTGATTGCCGTTGTGTATCAGATCACTCTTTCACCACATGGACCGCAGCTCCTGGTTCCGCTGCAAAAGAAAATGGAAGCTAAGCAGAAATCAGCGATCATGGAAGAGGTCAAGCGTCAGGAAGAATATGAGATCCACAGGCATTTCCACAATATTGTCAGTTACCCTAAACTCCCTGAGAACGTGCAGCCGGTCTGCTATATCTGTCACTCGGATTATCCTCACAGCAAGAGCAAGAAAGTAAGGGCCATGCTGAACATGCATACACAGTTCTTTGTATGTGAAACATGCCACATAGAGGAAAAATATGGAGCGAGTGTCGTATATAAGTGGTACAATCCTCTTGACAAAGACCCCAAAGGACCATTCTTTGGAACTTCATATGATCCTCAGACAGGGAACCTTGTTGAGGTAGAGGACCAGTTTTCTAAGATCGCCCCTTATTTCAGGGTCGGAGGAGAATTGCAGTCCGCGCTCCAGATACAGGATGCCCCTTTAGCACAGGATTATGTTAAGGTCAGGGACAAACTTACACCCGAACAGCGGGACAATGTGAAGAAAAAATTTCATGTCAATATCAAGCCCAAAGGCCATGATTGTAAAAAATGCCACGACGAAAAAGGCATTCTCGATTTCAAAAAGCTGGGATACTCGGAAAACAGGATCATGGACCTTAAACAGCTTAATATAGCAGGGATGATAACAAAGTACGAGAAATTCTATATTCCCAATCTTTTCTCGGATTCACCGCAGTGATGCAGTGATACATGGGAATTTGCTATAGCCGTTTTTTGCACTAAACCTGCAGTTTATTCTATACTTTTACAAAACGACAGGCCGTCGGGCAGAGCAATGCCCTGTTCGGCGGCCTTTATCCAGGCTACTGATCGGACGAGCTATAGTGCAATGAACTTATCATCGAAAATTCTTAAAAATACCACATTGCAGCGACTATATTTATTTCTGATAATACTCCTGATTCCTGCAATTCATTTCATCCCTGTTAATACCTTCGCCCAGGAATGCATTAACACTAAATTCCTTTTCGATGTCAAGCCAAATGCCGACCAGCCGAGCGACCTCGCGATTGCCCCGAATGGGGATATATACCTGGTCGACGGCATAAACAACAGGATAGTCGTGGTCGACAGTGAAGGCCGATGGAAATTTGAATTCGGCACTGAAGGAGCTGGCAACGGCCAGTTCAACAGGCCTTTGGGGATAGACATATCTGAAAATGGAAATGTTTTCATAGCAGACACCGGCAACCACAGGATCCAGGCCTTTGACCTCAAAGGAAACTTCCAGAATGCATTCACTGTCAGAACAGGTTCCCAGCAGACAAGATCAGACCCGGTTGATGTTGCAGTTTCCAAATTCAAAAACTATCTATACGTATCTGATAATGATAATCAGAAGATCAGGGTTTATGACAGAAGCGGCAACCTTGAATTTGAGTGGGGCAAGTTCGGCGAAGGACAAGGCGAGTTCAGATATCCCGGAATCATGGCAATTAATCAGATCAATGAGGTCTTCGTGGTGGATGTCCTGAACACGCGGGTTCAGAAATTCGATCCCTTCGGCCAGTTTATCACTTCTATCGGCATATGGGGCGTTTTGCCGGGAAAATTTTTTCGTCCCAAGGGAGTAGCCATAGACAAACAGAACAGGGTGTTTATCAGTGATAGCTATATGGGGGTCATACAGGTCTTTACGGACGTGGGAAGTTTTATCGGCATTGTTTGCGATACCGGAAAGAAGAGGACTTTCAATACGCCTGTAGGTATTGCTGTCGACAAGAACAACAGACTGCTGGTCGTGGAGATGAGAAGCAATAAAATAACCGTTTTGAAGATACTGTAACCATTGGAAGGCGCAAAAGGTAGTCTGCGGAAGACCTATAGGCATGGAAAGACGTTAAATAAAATTTAATACGTTTGGAAATTTACAATATATAATGAGATCGTTATATCTTATCCTTCTGTTTTTTTGTTTCATAATAATTTTTGCCTGCCTTCAGCCTGCGCATGCTCTCGAAATGGCCTCCAAAAGGGACTGCGTTATGTGCCACATAATGTGGAGCGAGGAGTTCAGAACAGATAAGGAACCTTTGATCGAATGGCAGCCCGGCAACGTCCTTATGAAAGATACCCAGGGGGTTGTCAGCTCTGAGGATATCTGCTATAGCTGCCATGACGGTTATGTCCAGGATTCACGCAATATTGTCTGGAAATATAACAGGCACAAGGTATTCGTTAAACCGTCCAAAAATGTCACTATACCGCCAAATCTGCCGCTCAGTGTAAAAGATGAAATATACTGCGGGACGTGCCATTCAGCACACGGCAAGGGCGCTGCGCCGCATGGTGAGATCGGCAGGACCGCTGTTTACAGAGAAATAAATATTGATTCCAGCCTGTGTGAACAATGCCACAGGAATGAGGCTTCCTTTAAATATTCAAACAGCCATCCCATCCACACCGGAGCGCTCGAACTACCTGACGAGATTTTTGCCCAGGGAGCCAAAAAAGCTTCCAGTAAAAATACCGTTATCTGTCAGAGCTGCCATAAGGTGCACGGAGCAAAGGGAGACAAGATCCTTCTTCTCAACAATAATAATTCTGAACTTTGCGTCATATGCCATGAGAAACAGAAATCCTTGGCGGACACAAAACACGACCTCCGCATAACACTTCCAGAAGAAAAAAATCTTAAAAAACAGGCGCTCTCAGAATCCGGCCCTTGCAGCGCTTGCCATACACCTCATAATGCCGCCGGGAAAAAGCTGTGGGCACGCCCGCTCGATGAGGGGAATCCCGCGACCCAGATGTGTCTTACATGCCATGGCGAGGACAAGCCATATAAAATAAAGCGCACCGGGACATACTCTCATCCCATAAACGTTGACCCTCCTGCCCAGGGGAAACACCCGGCACATCTTCCTCTTTTCTCGGAAGACGGGACAAAGAATCCGGAGGGAAAGATCCAGTGCTTCACCTGTCACGATGTGCATGTATGGGATACTGCTTCTCCGGAAAATAAAGGAGGAAAAGACATTGAAGGTGATTCCTCCAACAGCTTTCTGAGGGTTACCAATGTTTCAGCAGCCCTATGCCTTGAGTGTCACTCCGAAAAAAAACAGATCGTGACCTCTGACCATAATCTTGCGGTAACAGCGCCTGAGGAAAAAAATGTCCAGGGATTTACTGCCTCGCAATCAGGACCGTGCGGTGTATGTCACATACCCCACAATGCGGCATCAGCCCGTCTCTGGTCCAGGAACCTTTCCGGAAAAAATGATTTCGTCACGCAACTGTGTACAGGCTGTCACAATAAAAAAGGCCCTGCAAAGGAAAAACTTACCGGTGAACATTATCATCCTGTGGACGTTTCATTGAACAGATTCGGAATTAAAACGTCACTGCCTCTTTACAATAGCGACGGCGGCAAGGCCCCGGACGGGAAGATGGTCTGCCTTACCTGTCACGAGCCGCATGTATGGGATCCGGCAAACCCGGTAATAAATTATGAGTTGAAGAATATGGAAGGAAACGCCTCAACCAGTTTTCTGCGCAAGCCCAATGTCCCTTCCTCTGATCTGTGCAAAAGCTGCCACGCAAGCCAGGCTCTTGTTGACGGAACAGACCATGACCTGAACATAACTGCTCCTGATGAAAAAAATCTTCTCGGACAGGCCGCAATAGAATCCGGACCATGCGGGGTATGCCACCTGGTTCACAACAGTCCCAACACGTTAAAACTGTGGGCACGGCCATACGGCAACGTCACACATAATGAAGACATCATAAATGGTTTATGCTACAGTTGTCACTCAAAAAGGAAAATAGCTGCAAGCAAAATTCCAGTCATCGCAACGCACCCTGAGGGTAAGCTGATAAATAACATCCTGAGAAGTGATCATCTTGCGATAGATTATGCCCCCATCTATGATAAAAAAACCGGGGAGGAGACAAATGTCGGCAACATTTCCTGCCCCACATGCCACAACGCCCATCAGTGGAGTCCTCTGGCAAAGGAAAAGGGCAGCAACGAAAATCTCGAAGGCAACGCGACAAACAGCTTTCTGAGAAATGCAGGATATAACAATATCTGCATCGACTGCCACGGCCTTGATGCCCTTTTCAGATACAAATATTTCCACGACCCGGAAGAACGGGTTGAAACCCGCCAGATAATCAAGATCATCAAGTAGCCCAAAGCCCATCATTATTCACAAACCGTAGCAAGTATGGCGAAAAAATATATTTTGCGACGCATTTGCGGTAGTCATTAAACCACTTCCTGTGACAGAGCTTTCTGCATGCTCTTTAAAAAAACCTGTCGCGTAAAAGATGTTTTTGCGTTATGCCTGCTACGGTTAATCTTTATAATCAATCATCATCTTTTCATTAAAATTAATTATTTTACAAACCGGAAATTTCTGCTATAAAGAAGTTAAGGAACGTTTAACCGTATTTCATATTTAAGGGGGCATCTATGCGAGAATTAAAAATAACTTCCGTAACTTTGCCAACTTTTACCCTGGTCCTTTCCCTGCTCATGATTTTCCTCACACCAGACGTATATTCGGCAGATATCGGCAACTGCCTTCTCTGCCACAAATATCCCGGCCTCAGCAGGGTCGATGAAAAAGGGAAATTGCGGCTTCTTTATATTAACGAAGATATCTTCAACAACAGTGTTCATGCCAAAGTAAAATGCGAGGGCTGCCATTTGGATATTCAGAAAATCCCGCATGACCCGGCAAAAAAAGTTGACTGCCTTGCCGAATGCCATATAAAAGAACCATCAAGCGAGCAGAAATTCTCCCACAAAGATATAGAAAAAACGGTTGCCATGAGCGTGCACAGCAAGTACGACAAGGATGGAAAAGAAAAAAAATTCAGTGAAGACCTCCCCACCTGCAAGGAGTGTCATGATGAACCGTTATACAGGCCTATTTCTTTTTTTAAGCAGGTTCGTGCCGGAATTTCAGAATTATCGTTAAGCAGGTGCAAATCATGTCACAAGAAGGAGGATTTCATATACAAATTTTACAATCATGTCACGTCGCGTATGCACAGGACCAGAAATCCGCTGAATATCGCCGAATCCTGCTCCAGATGTCATGACGATCTGCAGATCATAAAACGGCATAATCTTTCCGCCAAAGCCGCCTTTTCATACGGAGAAACATTCCATGGCAAGGCTGCCAGGTTCATGGATGAACGTATCCCGGACTGCCTCGACTGCCATGTCAAAAAAGGGGATGCTTCTCATTTGATGCTCAGCAAGGAGAATCCTGAGTCTGCAATACATGAAAAGAATAAAGGGAAGATCTGCGCAAGCATTGATTGTCATCCCAGTGCTTCGCCAAAACTTGCCAAATATGGGGTGCACTCAGAATTCAGTCTTGACAGAAGCCCTGCCCAATACTATTTTACGGTCTTCTTTATCATTCTGACCGGCGGCACATTGCTTCCGTTAATGGGAATTATCTTGCTTGATCTGATCAGAAAACTCTTCCCGAATGCCATGATAAGAAGGAGGAAATAAGCAATGGAAAAACATCCTTTAATCAAGATAAAAGACGGGAAAAAATACTTTTACAGGTTTACCCTGAACCAGAGGATACAGCATATCATCCTCGCATGGTCTGTTGTAACATTAGTGCTCACAGGAATGCCTCTCAAATTCCCCGATGCGTCATGGGCGCCTTACCTTTACGCCCTCTTCGGAGGTATAAAGTATGCACCAGTCATTCATAAGGCATTTGGTTCGATCCTGCTTATCCTCTTTGTTTATCATGTCGTTTACGTCATATATCTGATCTATAAATACCAGATCGTCCCGCTGAAAGCAGCAGGGAAGAAGAACGCCAGGAATATTCTGCTGGCTTTCGCAAAGCAACCGCTTGTTCCAAACCTCAAAGACGCTTATGACATAAAAGACCTTATGAAGTACCTCCTCTTTTTCACGAACAGGCGCCCTGAAGGAGACAAGTTCACCTGGAAGGAGAAGTTTGATTACTGGGCCCCTTTCTGGGGCATGGTCGTCATCGGCTTTTCCGGGCTTGTCATGTGGAACAAAGAACTTGCAACCATGATACTGCCGGGACAGGCCATAAATTTTTCCCTGATAGCCCACAGCGATGAAGCCCTGCTCGCAGCGCTGTTCCTGTTTATATGGCACTGGTACAACGTACATTTTTCAATCACTGTCTTTCCCATGGGAAAGGTATTTATTACAGGATATCTGCCGGAAGAACTTATGGTTGAGGAGCATTATCAACACTATACAGAAGTAATGAAACAGGCAGGCCTGGAACATGAAATTCTTCCGCCGCACGGCTCGCACGAAGTGAATCAGGAAGGGGGGCACACCTTATGAAAAACCTGTTCTACAAGTTCTATATCGTAGGATTTATGGCCTTGACCGTATGGTTCATAGTCATCATCTGGAAAGTGACATTTGCGCATATCATCGAAGAATACCACACAAGAAAAGAGGCTATAGAGATAGCAAAGATCAAGCAGCAGCAGGAAGGCGAGATGAAAAAAAGCACATTTCAGAAACTCATCCTTGAAGGAGATGAGCGTGTAAAAGTATATCTCGGATACAAGATCCTCGAAGAAAAGAGGATAAAAGGGCACTTCCATCACATCGGATTCGATATCGGCCCTGACAAAAGGTCGCACTGCATCATGTGTCATGGCGATATGCCGCATGACAATCTAAAGGAGCTGCGCGCTTTTCTGAATATGCATGCATTTTTTGTATCATGCCAGACCTGTCATATGCGGCTTGAAGGAACTGCGAAGACAGGCATTTATAAATGGTACGACAGGGCCTCCGGTGAGATAGTTGACAGCCCTGTAAAAAAGGCAAGGCCTGGTTCTTATGTAGCAAAGATCATCCCGTTTGAGCGTGTAAACGGTCAGCTTGAACGGATAGACTCTCAGGACAAGATCGATTTTGCCCTGGAGTTCAAGGACAAAGAGAAGACGCTGACAGAGGCCCAGAGATCAAAGGCAAAAAAGATGATACACCAGGTAGTGAACAAGCAGCCCTATGTCTGTGAGGACTGCCACCGCAAAGACTCTCCGCTGCTGCCGTTTTCCGAGCTTGGATATCCGAAAGAAAGAATTGACTCCCTGACAAGCACGGAAGTCGTAGGCATGATAAAAAATTATACTCAGTTCTATATGCCGAGGATGCTGCATCCTGGAGAGACCGCACCAAAAGAAATACAGCGTGATGGCACAGAGAGCAAACCGACTACATTGACCTTAAAGACAAAACAATGAACAATGTGCAATGAACACGCATCTATCAAAGGGGCTTATTCTGGTTATCCGGCGTTAAACATTTGCCTTTGTTTGTTGCTTCTTGTTCTTGCCGGACTTCTGGTCCCGGCAAACAATGCCTATGGGCTGCGGCTCACGCATGTAAAGCACCTTTTTGACCTGACCCAGAGCTTCAAGCAGCCCAGCGACGTCGCCGTATCACATGAAGGACAGATATACGTTGTGGACGGCGTTAATAACAAGATCAAGGTATTCAACCAGAACGGAAAGTTTTCCTTCTCGTTCGGGCAAAAAGGTTCCGGCAACGGTGAATTCAACTTCCCGCTTGGAATCTGCGTTGACAGGACTGGCAGGGTATACGTCGCTGACTCAGGCAACAGCAGGGTACAGGCATTTACCACAGCAGGGAATTATCTCGGCCAGTTAAAACTCCAGTCAAAAAACGGAACCGCTCCGGACCCAACTGATGTGGCTGTTGATCATAACGGAAGGACCCTGTATGCAATTGACAACAACAACCATAATGTTCATGCATATAATCTTTCCAATGGAAGGCTGACAGGAATTTATGGATCCCCCGGCGAGGGGAACAGGGAGTTCAGGTATCCGTTCTTCATCAGCCTCGACAGTGAAGATTATCTCTATATCGTTGATGTCATCAATACCCGTGTTCAGGTACTGAATCCGGAAGGGCTCTATGTGGCGAGCATCGGCAAATGGGGAGTTGAAAAAGGGTCATTTTTCAGGCCAAAGGGAGTGGCTCTTGATGCAAAAGACCGTATTTATGTAAGTGACAGCTACATGGGTGTTATCCAGGTCTTTGACCCCGAGGGAGTGTTCTATTCCACCATAGGCGACCCTGTAACGAACTCCGTCAGGAAGTTTACCACCCCGACAGGCATATATATCGACGACAATAACAGGCTCTATGTAGTGGAGATGTTTGCTGAAAAAGTAAGCGTGTATCAGATAGAGAAAGACACTGAATAAAATGTTGCGGGATAAAAACCCCTTATCATGCGAAAGAAATCAGCAATAAGAGAAAGCGTTTGGAAGGCTGTTATAACGGCTTTCTTAATGCTGATTTTTGCATTCTGTGTTCTGCGCCCCTTTGATATCGCATCTGCACAGGCCGTTGCCCCCAAAAACCCTGACTCGGCCAAGGAATGCGCGATATGCCATTACAACTGGATAGATACCTTCTTTGTTCATGGCAGAGGCTCTGACCTCGTTGAATATACAGCAGAGAAGGTTGCGGCAAAACCCGAGATGTGCTTTTCGTGCCATGACGGCAGCGTAGTCGATTCACGTGCGCGGGTATATAACGACCACAGGCACAGGATCAATCAGCCTCCTCCTCACGGGATGGAGATACCAAAGATATTCCCGCTGGACCAGGACGGGAAAATGCAGTGTTTTACCTGTCATACTGCTCATGGCGTGCCCAGCGATATGAGCATTGAAACGACTATTTTCCTGAGGACATTTAATAACAATTCCGAAATGTGCCGCATGTGCCACGCCGACAAGACCGGTGGGATTGAAAAGGGGAATCATCCGGTAGATACCACAACTATGGATATACCGAGGCGGCTTTTTGACGGTGGGGCAAAGGTTGGAGAGAAAAAAAACCAGATCATCTGCGAGACCTGCCATACAGTGCATGGGTCACCGTATGAAAGTTTTCTGGTGGAAAGTGCACGGGATACCTCACTCTGTGTTGATTGCCACAGTGACAAAGATATTTTTACTCCGGAGGGAAACAGAAACCATAACCATGTAATCAATGTTGTCCCGGTAAAGACCAAGATACCTGAAGACCTCACTAAAAAGGGGGCCCGGCTGGGCCGTGAGGGTGAGATCATCTGCCAAACCTGCCACAAGGTCCACAATAACAAGATTGAGAAGAAGCTGCTTTTAATAAAACAGGACAATAAATCTTCGTTGTGCCTGACCTGCCACACAGACAAGCAGTATATTGCCGACACGAAGCATAACCTCATGCACTCAGCTCCGGCAGAAAAGAACATGGAAGGGAAAACGGTCGAAGAAGCCGGTATATGTTCAGCCTGTCATCTTCCTCATAAGGACGCACGGAAACCGGGAGAAGGCACGGATTTCACAACGCAGCTCTGCCTCAGTTGCCACAGCAAGGATAATATAGCAAAGGAATCCATTCCCAAAGATACGACGCACCCTTTGAATGTGAAATTTTCAAAGGATAAGGATGCCGCGGGAACAGCCGTAATTGACAGGGAAAACTTCTCGCTTCCGCTCTATGAGAGGTCTGGGGTCCAGAATATTGAAGGAGAGATCACGTGTTCGACATGTCACGACCCTCACAGATGGCAGGCGGATTCCACAAAAGGCGAAATCTCAAAAGAAGTCAAAGGTGACAAGACAACATCATTCTTGCGGAAGCCGGCTCCTGAGATATGCAGGGAATGTCACGGGAATAAATTCTATATTGCCAATTCAAAGCATGATATCGGCCTGGTTGCCCCTGAAGAAAAGAACATCCTTGGACAGGCCCCGAAGGAATCCGATATCTGTGGCTCATGCCATCTTGTGCATGGAGGCGGGAGGGACTATTTATGGGCGCGGGAGGAGACAAAGATCAAAGGTGAGAACCCTGCTGCGGCCCTCTGTGTCAGATGCCATAATGAAAAAGGCATGGCCAAAAAGAAAGTGATCACGGACTATTCACACCCGCTCAATATCTCTCTTTCCGAAAAAGGATTATCCACTACCCTGCCTCTTTACGGCAAAGACGGGAAAGTCTCGCAAAACGGCGTCATGGTCTGTCAGACCTGTCATGACCCTCACCGCTGGGACCCTGCAAGAATTATTCAGGAAGACCACTCAAAGACAGAAGGGGACTCGCGCAACAGTTTTCTGAGAACTGAAAATTCCCCTTCATCACGTCTCTGTGAAAACTGTCATCAGGAAAATGCCTATGTCCAGAAAACAGATCATGACCTTATAATCACCGCGCCTGATTTCAAAAACAGTACAGGACAGGTCCCGTCCGAATCAGGGACCTGCGGCGTTTGCCATCTCGTGCATAACAGTATGATACAGGTGAAACTTTGGGCACAGGGATTTGCAAAAGGCAGCAGCGTCATGGACATGATGTGCAATTATTGCCATAACACTGCAGGGGTGGCGAAAGATAAAATACCTAAAGTTACATCACATCCCGAAGGGCAGCTCATTATCAATATTGGCAGGGATGTAAAGAACGCCCCGAACTACTTCCCTCTTTTTGATAAAGATAAAGGAGCCTTTGTAACAGTCGGCAATATCTCATGCTCTTCCTGTCATAACGTGCATCAATGGGACCCGAGGTCCCACGTCAAAGGTGATGGGGTCAATATCGAAGGGAGCGCAACGAACAGTTTTCTCAGGATGCAGACCTTTAACCTGCTCTGTGTGGACTGCCACGGGCTTGATGCATTATTCAGGTACAAATATTATCATGACCCTGAGGAACGGGTTGAGACCACGCGGAATCCCTTAATTCCTGTCATAAAAAGCAGGTAGCCAGCCCTTTTGAATGAGGAACAATCTCGCAACAAAACTCCCCAGCACTGCTCCGGCAAAATCTGCTGCCACGTCACCCACTGCAGCATCCCGGCCCGGAACAAAAGACTGGTGTATCTCGTCTATAATGCCATAGAGCAGTGTCAGTAGCAGAGCGGCTGCAAAGACGTATTTTCTCATGCCGCTTTTGCTTAGTGAAAGATAAAAAAGAAAAGCAAGAGGTGCATATGCCATCGTGTGAATGAACTTATCAGAGTTCCCAGGCAGTTCGGGCAAGCTAAATGTCTGAGAAGAGAGAAAGAATATTAAAGACATATAACCAATGGTGCCAAGCCAGAGGATAACTGCTGTTCTTATGTTTTCTTTTTTCTCCATATATATAAAACTAATGTTCTTATATATTAATCCGGACAATGCAATTACACAACAAGACAGTAGGCAGAGACGCCTGCTGTAATTGCCACCCGGTACAATTTTAGGGGATCAGTTGAAGATTTTCATCCACAAAAGCACTCGATGGAGCACCCCGCCGACCAAGACCGCAAAGGGGAATACAAAAATTGACATAGCAACGGCTGTTCTCATTCCCCGCTCCTTGATGATCATGAACAGATTGGCAATACAGGGAATAAAGAGCGTGATCGTTACGAGGCTTACAACCACCTGCTCTGTATTCAGCAATCCCTGTTCCTGTAAGGCAAACAGCCCCGCAGCCCCATAATCACGTCTCAGAAATCCCATGATAAATGATGCTGCAGCTATTGAAGGCAGTCCAAGGATATTGACCACGATCGGCGAGGCTGCTTCCTCCAGGAACGGAATTATTCCCAATTTGTCTGCTACGAACAATATGAACGTACCGAGTACAAAAAGCGGCACCGCTTCCCGGAGATACCATTCAATGCGGCTCAAGGTTTTTATCATGACGTTAGAGAACTGGGGCTTGCGTATCGGGGGCAGTTCAAGAATGAAATCCGTCCTCTGACCCGGGATGACCTTTGAAGCTATGAAACCCACAAACAGTATCACCATAGTCAATATCAGTATCCATATCATCAGCGCCCCGATCGGCTGCTTGCCGAACATGCCAAGGATGACGCCGATCTGGGCTGAACAGGGAACGCCAAGAGCAAGGAGAAGCGTGACAATGATCCTTTCTTTTCTCGTATCAAGTATCCTGGTCGTCAGGGTTGCCATGGTGCCGCAGCCGAGGCCGAGGACCATAGGGAGCACAGCCTTTCCGTTCAGTCCCATGGTCTGAAAAAGCTTGTTCAGCATAGCTGCAAGTCTCGGCAGATATCCGGAATCCTCCATGATCGAAAATGCGATGAAAAATGTGGCGGTTATCGGCAGAATGATCGCAATCGCATAAGTAAGCGCCATTGTTATCAGGCCGTAAGGTCCGATAAGAAGCTCCTGCAGCAACTGCACCGGGACCAGGGATGTGACTATTTTTTCCGCCCAGGGATTCAGATAGACTCCGAAAATAACTTCTTCAAAATAATCAACAAGGACCCCTGCGCCAAGCCTGCCGACAAATTCGTAAAGGACATAGATGACAAATATAAGGAAGGGGATTCCCCATACCGGATGTGTCGTGATCTCTCCTATAAGTCCGGCAAGTCCCTTCTTTTCAGCTTCAGCTTTTGTCATCACTTCAGCAGCAATGCCGTCGACTATTTTGAGTCTCTGCTGGCTTATGGCATAACTTAGCGGTATCGAATATTTTTCAGCCGCCCGGTCCCTGAGCAATTCCATCTCTTTGATCTTTTCTGCTGATACGTTCTTAAGGAGCCAGTCTTTTAAGGTCTTGTCACCGGACAATATCATGACAGCAATTGATCGCCTTGATATATTCGACTCCGGCAGCAGGCGGTCTATCTTTGAAATGTATTCCTCAATATCAGGGTCATAAGAAAAACTGTAATGTGAGACCATGGGATGGATAAATGTTTTTTTAAGTGAGGATATCCCCTTTTTCTGAACAGCGATCGTCGATACGACCCCGGTCCCAAAAATGCCCGTGAGCTTACTCTCGTCGATCTCGATCCCTCTGTTCAATGCCTCGTCTTTCATATTCAGGTCAAGGACCAGCGGCACTCCCATCTCGACCAACTGGAGGGTGAGGAAAAGCGACCTTTTGACATTCTTCGCATCCATCACCTGGATCACCACTTTTGGTTGCTCTTCAAGGAGTATGTCCCGCGTGACTTTCTCGTCCTCGCTCATGGGGATGAGGCTGTTGACGCCGGGGGTATCGACTACAAGAAACTTTTCTCTGTGTATGGAGGTTTCGCCTCTGGTAACTTCAACCGTTGTTCCCGGATAATTGGAGACCGTTACATATTTCCCGGTCAGCAGTCCGAATATGGCGCTTTTCCCCACGTTGGGATTGCCGACAAGGAATATTTTTTCATGGTCGGTTATTATGGCTGTTTTTTTATCGCCGTGTTCATGCATTATTTCTTTCTCTGTCTTTCTCCGCATACATTGCAGTAACCGTAAAACTCCATCTTGTGTGTAACTATCCGGAATCCGAACTCCCCGGCGATCTTTTCCTGCAGGCGCTCAAGTTTCAGATCTTCAAACTCTGTGATCGACCCGCAGTTAATACAGATGAGATGATCGTGATGGTCCTCGGCAGAGAGCGGTTCATATCGTGTGAGGTTGTCTGCAAACACCCTTTCAGTCGCAAGTCCGGACTTTGCGAGGAGTTTCAAGGTCCTGTATACGGTCGTAAAGCCAATGTCCCTGTGCTTTCTGCTGACCTTTTTGTACATCTCTTCGGCTGTAATGTGCTCTCCGCTTTTGAGAAATTCATCAGCAATGATATCCCGCTGCCGGGTAGACTTAAATCCTCGCTGTTTCAGAAAAGCCTTAAGCTTCTCTTTTCTATCGATAGTATTTCCCCCTTTTGTCTGAGGCATGTATTAACGATAGCAGAAAGCAGCCGACACTGTCAAGGAAATTGAAATTCATTTTCATTTAACGTGTCTAAGTTACTGGAGTTTCCTTACAGCAAGGCCATGGTGATCTCAAACAAAAGAGGGAAAAGCCCTGCCAGTTGCATTTACTGACAGGGCTTTTATGGTTTTTTATCCCTGCGACCAAGTTGCAGGGCCGGAAATTTTTACTCGAAAGATATTGCCTCTGACGGGCAGGTATCTGCGGCTTCCTGGCAATCACACGTGTCGCACTTGTCTTCTGCCTTCACAAATGCCTTTCCGTCATCGCCAAGTTCAAAGACCTCGGGACACAATTCAACACATGTGCCGCATCCAGTGCACGCGTCATAATCAACTACCGGTTTCTTCATATCTACCTCCTAAAATGATTGGATATTTAGTCTGGTTCATCAGACGGTTAAGGATTCTGCATTTCAGAAAACATGATACCACATTTTACCATAATAATTCGCACCCGAGGACCTCTTCCTACTCCACCGGGGTCACAACGGCCATGACCACAAGTTTCTGTCCCTTGTCTGCGTTAAAGCCATGCGGTATCATGGGATCACAGGTGATACAGGTCTTCTCGTCTGCTTCGATCTTTTCATCTCCAACAGTGAAAGTGCCTTTCCCCTCCACAACGTACATAAGGAGCCTCATAGGCGCCTTATGGGGATCGAGTTTCTGTCCTGGTTCAAGGCACATGAGGGCAATCCTCATCTCGGGTGAATCAAAAAGCATTTCCCTGGATATCTTGTCAGGCTTGAACTTTATTAACTTCTTCAGATCGATTATTTCCATATTTCCCTCCATATTTTAACTGCAGGTTTTTTCGTAATGTCCATTTCTCATGGGTTTATTCAGATCAAGGCTGCTGTCGTCATCAGGGCGTTTCGTGATCTCCTTCCCGGGGAGCCCACAATGTCTCGTCTGGGAAAAACTGAAGATCGCCTTTTCTTCTCCCAGCTCTTTCTTGCACGCAGAGATACATTCGCCGCAATTCACACAATTTATGTCCTTCCTGAGCAGCCGCGGTTTCACATTCATGAAACAGACCTTTTCGCATCCCTTGCAGTCTGTGCACGCGGCCAGCTTTGCAGGGTCTGTTTTGATCCTCACTGAGAGGGGGCTTGCCCATCCAAACAGCATCTGCATGAGGCCTGCGCCGCATACGTATTTGCAAAGTGTATGACGGACTATCATGGCAGAGATGAATATATAGATAGAAACCCCGATGATGCCTGTTTTCACTCCAAAGGTAAACTCCCAGTTCATGATCTGGCCCCAGATGGTTCTCGGGTTCACAAAATATCCTGTCAGTGCAACTCCCATAAGAAATGGAATTGCAATCATACAGAGCAATGCAAGTATAACGTATGGCGCCCTGTTTTGCGCACTGATACCCGGATCATTCGGTTTTTTTCCAAGAAGGCTTCTCCTGCCGAATATCTTTACGGTAAGAAAATCAAAGAGCTCAAACAGCGCCCCTTCAGGGCAGAACCATCCGCAGAAAAACCTTCCTGTAAGCGCTCCGAGGATCGGGAAGACACTGAGAACTATTATCCAGGGGAGCAGCGCCTTCAGGAAAAAACGCCATGCAACGTGCGATGCATTTTCAAGAGACGGGTCCACGGAAAAGCCCTCTTTCAGTCCAATGCTCCACTCATGTCCGAACACGATAAGGCTCCTTGTGTCAGTGTCTATTCTCAGGATATCAAGAGCAGGCGCAAGGATTATGAGAAGGATAAAAAATATCTGCGTAGTTCTCCGTAAAATGTGCAGCCAGTTTCTGTTCATGAACTTATTATCATCTAAAATCAGAATTTAAGGTATGAGACAGGTCATAAAGGGGTGAACAATTTCACCCCTTTTATGGATCATATTTATGCGGCCGGTTTTCTTCCGAGTATCAAGACATCTTTCACGAGCATCCACACACCAACAATGAATGTGACTCCAAAGATCGCCCTGAATATCCAGAACCAAAGGTTATAACTCGCCTTTACCGTCACATAATCAAGGCCTAGGAGACGTTCAAGATATGTCTGGACCATGCCGGCGCCAGTTATGGTAATCACTATGAAGATCATGGAGATGGTCATCCACCAGAAAGACTGAAATCCTCTGGACTGGTTGAATTCCTTGACGCCCCTGATCGATGGCAGCGTTACATAGATCATTGCCACAATCAGGAGCACGTAAGCTCCATAAAACGCGAGATGCCCATGAGCTGTAGTGAGCTGAGTCCCATGCGTCCATTTATTCACCTGCGGGAGCGTATGTATAACGCCCCAAAGCCCTGCACCGACAAAGTTGAATATCGCATGGGCGACTGTAAGATACAGGCCTATCTTATTCTCCACTACCCCGCGGGTTTCACGTGTGGTCCTGAAAGCGTCCCATACCATCAATAAAAGAGGGATCGGTTCCAGCGAGCTGAAGATGCCGCCTACCCACAGCCAGTATTCAGGGGTGCCGATCCAGTAATAGTGATGCCCGAGGCCGAGGATGCCGGTAAAAAGTACCAGTCCGACCTCAATGTACATCCATTTTGCAAGGACTTTTACATCAGTGCCGAGAAGTTTATGCAGCATGAATGCGAGAAGCGCAGCAGCGATCAACTCCCAGGAGCCCTCAACCCAGAGATGTACAACCCACCACCACCAGAACTGGTCTTTTACCATGCTCTTTGTATAGAACATGCCGGGGATATACATAAGGGCCAGGAATGTCAAACCTCCCAGCAACACACCCTGCACAGCAGTGAATTTTTTTGTTTTCAGGATGGTCATAAAACAATTTAGCAAAAAGAGCAGTACTGAGACCACTATGAGTATATCTGCCCAGCGTGGAGCTTCGATATATTCCCTTCCTTCATTCAGTAAACGGGTCCCGAACACTTCTATGTTGGCCTGAGGGTTCAGGCCCATAATGATATATCCGACTACCACGGCACTGACCGCTATGACGGTTGCCCAGAACTGCAAGTGTCCCAAAGGTATGCTCCACAATTCGGTTTCTGATTCTTCAGTGACCACATAATACGTAGCTCCCATCATTCCCATGAGAAGCCATACAACAAGCGCGTTAATGTGAAGCGTCCTTATGGTATTGAAGTTCAAAATGAAAAAATCCGGCCATATGAACTGAAACGCTGCAATTATGCCTACAAGCGCCTGAACGAGAAACAGCAGAACCGAGGCCGTGTAAAAGTTCAATGCTATCTGATGACTCTGATATTTCATAATCCTCCCTCCGTGTATTCCTATTTCAATGTTATCAAATACTCTGCAAGTTGCCTGAGTTCTTCCTCACTCAGGTCGTTGAAGCCTGGCATGGCTGAATCAGGCACAACTGCATCCGGGGCTTTCAGGTGTCTGATATGCCATTCGACATCAGGCCTTTCGTTCCCAATATAAGTAAGATCAGGGCCTGCTGTTCCCCCTATCCCCTGTATCTGGTGACAGGCAGAGCAGTCATGTTTCTGGAAGAGCATCTGTCCCATGCTTGCGGTCCTTGTACCAGCGGCTGCCGCAAGGATTGGTTTTGGAGGCCATCCGTTGGTGTCCACTTTTGACGTCCAGTCCAGAAATGCTATCAGGTCATCAGCCTCCTGTTCGCTCATTCCGAAACTCGGCATTGCTGTGCCCGGATTGATCGCCCGGGGATCAATAAGAAACTTCTTCAGATACCCTTTTGGTTTTCGTTCAGTCGCCTTTGTCATATCAGGTGCGAAATACGAACCGTTCCCAAGGATCGTATGGCATCCTATGCAGTCGTACTTGTGCCATACTTTCTTCCCGGCATCGACTTTCTCCGTTATTACCGGAGCCCTCTGATCCAGTTTCCCCATTGTATCAATGGTAAGGATCACCAGGACGACAAAGCAGAGAAGGCTGCCATAGATAAAAAGATTTTTTGCAGACGTGGTAGTCATAGACTAACCTCCCTTTCCCTCAGATAATTACTGCTACCTGGTTTGTATTCAAAATGCTGCTTATTTTATATATGAATTATTTAACTAATAAAATGACCTTCATCATATGATATAAATCATAAGGGGAACTACTATCGGGGATTAACGGATATTATTGTGATACAAAGGAACAGGTTGAACAGATATCCCTGAATCCCCGCCCTTTGCATAACCGCGATATCCCGTGATGGCAGAGAGCAAAATCATATTTCAGAGGATCATCAGGATCGAACTGTTTCAGAGATTCGGTAATCTCCTTTGCGGTCTTCCAGTCAGATGCCTTTCTCTTCGTTAGTGAAAGACACCGCGAAATACGCGCTATGTGAGTATCGAGGGGAATGATCAGTTTCGAAGGAGAGATATTGTCCCACACCCCAAGATCTATATCCTTCGTCCTTACCATCCACCTCAGGAACAGATTCAGGCGCTTGCAGGCGCTGCCGCTCTCAGGTGAGGGAAAAAACTGTTTCAATCCGTACGGCCTGATATCCCTTCCATAGACCGGAGAAGTATCAATGTTCATTAAATAATGAACGAACTTGCCAAGCGCCCTTCCGATATCATTATCTTCAGGCCTGTAATGATGGTTGAACAGAGCTTTCAGGGAACCCCGCTCCTTTAGAGTCTGATTCAGAATAAAAAGGAGACAGAGTATGTCCTTCCCCTTATTGAACCTGTAGTTGATCCGCTCAAAATATGGACCGTCTTTCTTTAGAGAAAAACTTTTGAAGTATCGCGCCGGATGCCTGCCTCCGGGGCTGAGAATGCCTTCTATGACAGGTTTGAAGAGCTCTATTCTTCCATAAGCGAAACAGGATGCAATAAACCCTGCTACTTCAACATCAGCGGGGACTGAATACCTGTGCGGGAATTCTATCGGGTCATGTTTTAACCGCTCCCTGAAATTGTAGTCGAGATAAAACCTTTCGAGTTTTTTTTTAAGGGAAGTTTGCATCGTTACCATTGAAGTCCGTTCCGGCATAGGTCATATTAACATAGTCCTGCTAATTCATAAATTTTTTCTGAAGCAAGCCATAGCTCAAAAACATCTTGTACACGATATGGTTTTATAAATTTTTTTGAATATCTTTATCTCACAGAATGCAGCTTACTGTTATCGTTAAGGTATCGTACAATATGTTTTTTCTCCATACTTGCTTCAGGTCTATGAATAATGCAGAGCTGCGAACGGCGGAGATTGTTGAAATATCAGGTTTAATCCCCTGATTACCTTGACTTTAAGACTTATATTCAACTAAAGTATTCTCTATGCGAAAACCGTTTATTTCTGCAAATTGGAAGATGAACAAGACCATTGAGGAGACCGTTGAGTTCATCAATGCGTTCATACCATTAGTGAAAGATATAACCGACGTTGATATGCTGATCGCACCACCTTTTATATCTTTAAGCACTGCTGCCGGCTTCCTGAAAGGGACCAACATAAAGCTTGGAGCGCAGAATGTCTTTTATGAAGAAAAAGGCGCATTTACCGGAGAGGTTTCTCCGGCCATGCTCCTGTCCGCTGGATGCACACATGTTATCCTCGGGCATTCCGAGAGAAGGCAGTATTTCATGGAAACCGATGAGGTTGTCAACAAGAAGGTCAAAATCGCGCTAAAGAACGGGCTCGATGCAATCCTCTGTGTCGGTGAATCACTGAAAGAGCGGGAAGAGAACCGGATGTTTGAGGTGCTGGATAAACAACTTTCAGGTTCCCTCAAGGACCTGTCCATGGACGGAATAACGATAGCATATGAACCTATATGGGCGATCGGGACAGGCAAGACCGCCACAAAAGAGCAGGCTAATGAGGCGCATGCCCACATTCGGGGCTGGCTCAGGGAGAACAAAGAGGGCGCTGATACCGTAAGGATACTGTACGGAGGGAGCGTAACACCTGAAAATGTTGCGTCTCTTATGTCAGAACCCGAAGTGGACGGGGGGCTCGTCGGCGGAGCAAGCCTTAAGCCTGACAGCTTCGCACAAATCGTAATAAATTCGAGGAGGAAATAAATTTTTCATGTATACATTGGTAGTAATAATTCATTTGATCGTCTGTCTGTTCCTTATATTCATCATCCTAATACAAAGCAGCAAAGGCGCTGAGATGGGGGCGGCCTTCGGCGGTTCAAGCCAAACCTTGTTCGGTAGCAGAGGGGCTGCAACAGTCCTCAGCAAAGTTACCACCATCGCGGCAATAGTTTTTATGCTGACCTCGCTGTTACTGGCAGTCTTTTCCATAAACAGGGGATCAGTGGTTTCCTCAGTTCCTGTGAAAGAATCACCAGCAAAGATGCCGGAAACAACAGCCGGACCCATGCAGGAGCAGCCGACTGCACCAGGACAGGGTCCTGCACCGATGCAACAACCCGCTGCCCCGGCAAACTGACATCCTGATTAAGCACAATACGAATTTTATAGAAAATAAAAAGGACACATCTCTTGCGAGATGTGTCCTTTTTTAAATACTTGTTATACGGTTACTGAACCACGCCGCCTATTACAGCAGGAGCATTTGTTACCGTTGGTTCACTTCCAATACCGGGATCTTCCCAGAGACCTATTAAAGGCAGATCATATGACGTAATGCTCATCCCGTCACATTCGCTAAGATCAACACTGGCCATCCGCTGCTCTTTTCTGAGCGCTTTGATGAGATAATCACTGGTCCCGTCAGTGGCTTCTGAGCCGTCCGGGATCGTAAACTCTGGCACCCATCTCGTGCCTGGCCCGCAGTTGATAGGTTCTCCGGTATCCATATCAATACATGTGCCTGGAATACCATGGAGATTTCCAAAGCCGCTGTATTCGAGATAGAAGGTAACGCCTTCATACTTGTGGCCGCTCTCCACATGCGTATACTGCACCTGCATCGGAGGCTGAAACTCAAGAACGTTTCCATCGGAATCCTTCAGGACTGTAAACTGGTTCCATGAATTCGCGCCTGTTTCCCATGTGTAATATACACTCAATGCACTCCATGCCTTCCAGCCGCAAATGCCTTCATCCGGCTGACCATTGCCGTTCCAGTCATCACATGCAAGCAGGGCAAGATTTGCGTCTGAAGGGTCAAAGAGCGGGCCGCTCATGACGCCCCACTGATTCTGCCCGCTGCCATCACTTGCCCACAGCAGTGAATTGCCGCTTTCTTTGAGGATCATGTCATTAGCAGATGAGCTGAATGTATACGTATAAGACGTTGTCCCATCTGAAGGGTCGAAATCAGGCGGATATGTTGGAGCTGAAGGTACAACACCACCGGCTTCAGCAGTATATTGAGGACAGTTATCATAGCACCTGAGCGATGATGGCACTGTGTCGCCTGGGAACACAACATCCTCTTTGAAGTAGATCACCGGCGTGCTGCTGTCAGGATCTCCGCAGGAGAAAGTCCCCTCAATCCACAAGCAGTTCGGCAGGGTTACCCTGACCTGCCCTCCAAGAGATTGTGACCAGAAGTTGAGGTCTCCATACGTCAGAGCACTCAGATCCAGAGGCGTTTCTTCTATATTCTCCCACATATAATTATCCTGGTTCATCTCCGCGAATACTACAAACTGGGAACCATCCCATTTAACGCGTTGATTACTGCCATTATTCCACCAGTCAAGGGGTATATTTTTGATATTCCCCAGTGTGGTAGTATTTCTTGTGTGCTTTTTAAGTCTGCCGCCTTTTTTAACTACTGTATACGGCGTTGCTGTCTCACCGCTCTGGCTATATGAGACTTTATAAACAGTATCGCCGTCGTTAACTGATGCATCTTCAGGGAGCCATAACCCGTAATATCCTATCCATCCATAAGCATTCCCCTTCTTGATGGAGAATCCGGAATTGCGGTTCACCCTTGCACCGTTTGAATCATAGAGACCGTAGTCCCATGCGGTTTCTTCAAACTCTTCCCTGCTGAAACACATGGGGGTATCACCGTCATCCCTGAGAAAGTGCGTTGTATTGAAGGCAATATCATAATATGTATCGCCTTCCCAATCATCAGACATCTCGGTACTGCCTGAGCCTCCTGAGCCGTCTGCTGCCCTGTTCAGCACAACTTTCTCGCTGAAGGTTCCGCCTTCATCACCTTCACAAACGAACTTCAGCAATACCTGGTCTGATCCGGTGTCTGTTTCTGTTTTCAGATACCCTTTGAATAAAAGTGTGCTTGTGTTCACAACACCTTCGATAACCGGATACGATTTGAAATTTATTGTAAAGATACCATATGGATTTGTTTCGCTCTTGCCTTCGGTTATCGTGGTCTTTACATAAATTACCTTTGCCGGCATATCATGTTCTGCTGCCTCATGCATCCATACTTTTACAATATGTGGAGAATTATCATCGAGCCTTGATGAGTTGACCGTCCACATCTCATACTTAGGCGCCGTGGAACCTGATGACTGGTTCTGAGAACTCTCCCCAGCGCTTGAGGCGTCATCTTTGCTGCTGCTGCATTTATTCATATCGATCTGCGCCTTGTAGTTCCCCTGGTTGACCATCTCATCATATTTGGATTGCGCCATGGCGCACAGAATCTCATTTATGATGTTGAAGGATTCAGCAGACCGTTCATGTACATATATCTCCTGTGGATCATTGTTGTAAGCCGAATTAGCCGGAACATCTGATGGACTGAGTGAGAGTTTCCCTATTTTCATAGGACCAACCTCGCCGCCTCCCTCCTGAGCCTCCACAACACTCACCTGTTCAGCCACTGTTAAAGCTGTACCCGTTGCAATGACATCACCGCTGCTACTGCTGCTTCCTCCTCCTCCGCCGCCGCCGCAAGCAGTCAATAATGTGAGTGATGCGAGAACCAACAGTGTGTACATTGCAAACACAATCTTTCTTTTCATACAGTTACCTCCTTAATATAGGGTTTATTTTATGGAAGCAATATGACCCGACCCCGGGTTCAAAATACTGCATCCTGCAATGCTGTAATACTTGCATGTATCGGTTTTAGAGGAGGAAAACTTTAGGGGAATTCTTAAGGGAAGTTCCTTAGTGATGGCAGGCAATAAAGAAAGCTATCAGTTATTTAACCTTTAGGGCTTCTGCTTTGCAAAGGGCTAATTTTGCCTTTACGAGCTTCCTGAAATACTTGTCAACTTTTTCAGGTTTTTTGCCCGCGACAGCCTTCAGCAGATCGCCCTCGATCTCCGCTACATCAAGGCGCATATAGTAATCGAGGGATTCCTTAAGATGGGCTAATACGATCTTACCTGTAAGGATGGGATGATTATTGGTGACATTTGCATCCTTGAATCTTGTGCCATGTTCAAGCTCAACCTCAAGCCCGGTACGGAAATCCTCAATGCTGATCTTCATGCGTTCTTTATTGACCGCTTGAAGGATGATCCTTGCCTCATTGGCCATGACGTCCGGCTTTTTCATTTTTGTCCAGTCCCGTATCCGGAGTTCCCTGCAGACCCTTTGCACTTCCTGAACCGTCACATATTCCGGCAATTTCATCATGATCTCATCCTCCGTTTCACATTAGCCGTCATCATTCATAGCGAACTCTGTTCCAATAGAAGGCACAAAGGTGAGGCTGACGAAGATTTCTGTACGACACCTTTGAAAAAAAGACTTCGAATCTTATCGAAAGATTACATCTGCAAAATGAAAAGACAAAATGCAAACAATTCTGTCGATTATAGAAATCC
>QZKC01000064.1 GCA_003599425.1 Nitrospiraceae bacterium
CTGCTGAGGTGCTGAACCATCATTCCTGTGATGGTTTGTCTGCGTATGGCAGACTTCACAGATTCCGTTGTACGGGGCTCCGCCGTCCGCAAAACTGTTAGGTCCGGTATATGAAGTAAATACAACTGTCTTTGTTCTTATGGTGCTCCTTATAAACTTCAGATTAAACTGACCACCCGGTGGGTTATTACACCCGGCACTTGCACCTATCATCGGGTTATGACACTCTACGCACTTGATATCCATCAATGCGCCTGTTGTCGGGTCATTGTATGCTGTGCTGAAATGCCTGTCTACTTCCAATATTGATCCCGACTGACCCGGTGCATGACAACTCTGGCATGCACTGTTCGGAATATTGGCATTCGTCACATAGGTATCCGGGGTAACATGACATGTCGTACATAACTGCGTGTTATGTGGAGCGGGTACAGATATGCTCGCATTCTGGTCAACGAAGCCTCCCGCGTGCGTATGACAGCAGCGGCAGTCAGTTCCACTATTATGGCTCTGGCCGCCAGGCGCTGTCCCGTCTGCCTGATGATGGTTTGTCTGTGTATGGCAGACTTCACAGATTCCGTTGTACGGGGCTCCGCCGTCCGCAAAACTGTTCGCTCCTGTTAAGGCCGTAAACACAACCGCCTTTGTCCTTATTGTGCTCCTGACGAAATTAAGGTTTGTCTGCGTCTTCATCGGGTTATGGCACTCTACGCACTTGATATCCATGAGGAGTCCGGTTGTGGGGTCAGCGTATGTCGCACTGGTATGCCTGTCAACCTTCTTCGTTGATCCGCCTGTGGTACCGATTCCGTGGCAAGTGTTGCATGCGCTGTTCGGTATATTGGCGTTCGTTACATAGGTATCTGGCGTTACGTGGCAATCCGTACAGTTGAAGGTATCATGAGGCGGAGGAACTGCACTTATAACTTTAAAACCTTCATTATGAGGATGACAGCCCATGCAATTGGCGCCGTCATTATGCCCGGTATAATTATTTCCGGCATCAAGGTCTCCGGGAGCGTCACCTGTCCTCCGGTGATGGTTCGTCCTGCTGTGGCACATCTCGCAGATATTCTCTTTATACGGTACTCCGTCAGCAAAGGAACCTGCCCCTGTAGGTGCTGTGAATCTTACCAACTCCTGATTATTGGCGCCTCCGTTAGCTGTGTTGTCGAAACATACATACTCTTTTATGTACTTCCCGTAAGTCGTCCCGAATTTCGCATTCTGCTCCTGCAAATGCGGGTTATGGCAGGTCAAACATGTCGGATTCCAGGTCCCGTGCTTTGTCCCTATTGTAGAAGAGGCATGCAGTTTTACATTCTTCGCTGTACCAAATCCGTACGGCGGATTTGCAGGGTACTGCGCCTTTAGCACCCCGTTAAGGGGATCTGATGTATCAGCCGGATCAGCATGACAGCGCTGGCATGACCTTCTCTGGTCTATTGTTCTGGTTGAGTCATAATGACACCAGTCGCAAGAGGTAACATTCTGCTCTGGCGCCGGCCTGATCAGGTCAAACATGTGCGGCCCGTCTTTTGGCGAGGTCTTGGTCCCGCATGTCGGCGGGAAACATCCCGCGTCCAATGCGTCGGTCTTGTTGTCACAATCATTGTCGATCCCGTCAATGCACGTTGGATTTCCATATCCGCCTTCAGTCAGGAGCGGAGACCGGTTAGGATCGTTATCGTTGCAGTCACCCGCGCACCATGGTGCACCGTCACCATCTTTATCTTCGTCTGTTGTGAAATCTTTTCTGCCGTCACAGTTGGTGTCCTTGCCGTCACAGAATGCTGCCGGAGCGCCGGGATATACTTTCGAATCTGTATCGTCACAGTCCGGGAGGCTGCCGTTCGGACATGCAGCGCTTCCGGGATTACCAAATCCGTCGCCGTCATTATCAATACAGACCGTCGGCGGGGCACAACCATTGTCCGCAGCATCAGTCACTCCGTCGCAGTCATTGTCAACCGCATCAGTACACGTCTGGTCGCTGTATGGCCCCTCTGTCTGTGGAGCACCGGGAGTACACGTATTTACTACAGTTCCGCTCTGGCAGATATTCTGTCCTGTTGCTGCACAGGCCCCTGTTCCGCACGTTGTGGTTGAAGGCGTATATCCCTCATCCGGAGTTCCTGAACAGTTCTCATCAACGCCATTACAGTTATTGTCTGCAGCCCCCGGATTAATTCCTGAGTTATTATCATTGCAATCTATCACTGTCCCATTCGGGCATGATGGATGTGCATTCATGCCATAACCATCACCGTCATTATCTACACAGACAGTGGAACAGTTGCTGTCCCGGGTATCGGCTGCGCCGTCACAATCATTATCTGATCCATCACTGCACGTCAGATCCCCTGCCGGCCCTTCTGTCTGTGGAGTGCCAGGAGTACATGTGTTCACTACTGCTCCGTTCTGGCAGATATTCTGTCCTGTTGCCGCGCACGCCCCTGTCCCGCAGGTTGTCGGCGAAGGGGTATATCCCTCATCCGTGGAGCCTGAACAGTTCTCGTCGACCCCATTACAATTGTTATCTGACATACCGGGATTAATATTTACGTTACTATCGTTGCAATCTATTGCTGTTCCATTCAGACATGATGGGTCTCCATTGACGCCATACCCGTCCTTGTCACTGTCCAGACAGGCAGACATGCACCCGGAATCAGCAATATCTTTTTTGTTGTCGCAATCATTATCTGCGTTGTCGCTGCAGCTTAGATGACCGAACGGGCCTTCCTGATTGCCGGGGAACCTGTTCGGATTATTATCATCACAATCTCCTGCGCACCAGAAGACGCCATCTTTGTCTTTGTCAACATCAGTAGTAAAATCCAGTCTCCCGTCACAATCATTGTCCTTGCCGTCACAGATCTTCGGAGCTCCGGGATAGACTTTCGGGTCTGTATCATTACAATCTCCCTGATTGGGTGTAAATCCGTCCCCGTCCTGATCTATTGCAGGAGAAACACAGTTGGGGTCATTCACATCTGTCAGACTGTCGCAGTCATTATCCAATGTATCACTGCAGGTGGGATTGCCAAAGGGGCCTTCGGTCTGCGGAGCTCCCGGAGTACATGTATTCACAATCGTTCCATTCTGGCAAACATTCTGTCCGGTTGCCGCGCAAACACCTGCACCGCATGAAGTCGGTGTCGGAGAATATCCTTCATCGGCCAGGCCTGAGCAGTTCTCATCAATTCCGTTGCACGTATTATCAAGGGAGCCTGGGTTTATACCTGCATTATTGTCATTGCAGTCTACTGCCGGGCCATTGGCGCATACAGGATTTCCATTGGCGCCGTAACCGTCACCATCGTTGTCGATGCACACGGCAGCACAGTTGTTATCAGCAGCATCTGTTTTCCCGTTGCAGTTGTTGTCTATCCCGTCACTGCAGGTTATATTTCCAAATGGCCCTTCTGTCTGCGGAGCTCCGGGCGTACAGGTATTTACCACTGCTCCGTTCTGGCAAACATTCTGTCCGGTTGCCGCACACGCCCCTGTCCCGCAGGTTGTGGCTGTAGGCACATATCCTTCGTCCGCGGCTCCACTGCAGTTTTCATCGATCCCGTTGCAGTTGTTGTCAGTTTTCCCGGGGTTGATATTGAAGTTGGTATCATTGCAGTCTATCGCTGTCCCCTTCGGACATGAAGGGTCTCCGTAAATGCCGTATCCGTCGCCGTCGTTGTCAACACAATTGGACATACAGCCGGGATCTGCCATATCAGCCTTGCTGTCACAATCATTGTCCAGGCCGTCGCTGCAAACCGCTGCTCCAAAAGGCCCTTCAATATTGCCGGGGAATTTATTCGGATTGTTATCATCACAGTCGCTATTGCACCAGAGCACGCCGTCGTTGTCTTTATCCACGTCAGTTGTAAAATCTACCCTTCCGTCGCAATCATTGTCCTTGCCGTCACAGATACGCGGCGCTCCGGGATAGACCTTGTTGTTTGTGTCATCGCAGTCTCCCTGTTGCGGCGTAAAACCGTCGCCATCTGCGTCGAAATAATCAGACCTGCATCCGATATCCAGGATATCAACCAGGCCGTCACAGTCATTATCAAGACTGTCAGAACATGTGGGGCTGTCAAAAGGCCCTTCTGTTTGCGGAGTTCCCGGGAGGCAGGTGTTCACAACAGCGCCGCTCACACAAATATTCTGCCCCGTTGATGTGCAGATTCCAAGGCCGCATGTTGTTGCAGAGGGCACATACTGCTCATCAGCCACCCCGGAACAGTTTTCATCAATGCTATTGCATGTGTTGTCAGGGTCCCCGGGGTTAATATTCGCATTGGCGTCATTGCAGTCTGCTGCAGGACCGTTCGGGCATAGGATATTGCCATTTGCACCATAGCCATCATTGTCGTTGTCAAGGCATGCACAACTTACTTCATTCATGTCCGTTGTTCCGTCACAGTCATTGTCAATGCTGTCACTGCAGGTGGGATTGCCAAAGGGGCCTTCGGTCTGTGGCGCGCCCGGGGTACATGTATTCACAATAAAACCATTCTGGCAAATGTTCTGCCCTGTCCTCGTGCATGCGCCGATCCCGCAGGTTGTTGGAGTCGGGACATATCCGTCATCTGCCGTGCCGGAACAGTTGTCATCAAAACCGTCGCAGTTGCTATCTGAGGCCCCTGGATTTATGTTCACATTATTGTCGTTACAGTCGACCTCCGTCCCAAGAGGACACGAGGGGTCGCCGTTTGCCCCGTATCCATCCTTGTCATTATCAAGACAGGCAGACATGCAGCCGGTATCGGTCGCGTCTACCCTGTTGTCACAATCATTATCAGTCCCGTCAGAGCATGTAGGAGACCCGAAAGGCCCTTCAGTGTTGCCGGGGAATCTGTTCGGATTATTATCGTCACAGTCTCCTGCACACCAGAAAACTCCGTCCTTGTCTTTATCTGTATCTGTAATAAAATCCTGACGTCCATCACAGTCATTGTCCTTGCCGTCGCAAATGCGTGGAGCGCGCGGATAGACTTTGGGATCTGTATCATCACAATCTCCCTGAACTGTCGTATATCCGTCGCCGTCATTGTCAACAGACTGTGCATCAGCAGATCGCGGGAACACTATAAGGAAACCAAGGAGCAGCAAGATAAAGAAAAAATATTTTTCAAATCTTTTCCTTTGACTCATGATATATCCTCCAGGATTTTGATTTATGCGAATTCTTCAGATATTTTATTATTGCTGAACTACAAGCCGCCCTGTAAAAATCAGAAAATACTATTACGCTGTGATATGTATTTGAATTTCAGACGATAAAATTAATTATTGTTATGAGAACGCTAAATAATAGCCTGCAAGGTACTTGCCAGATTAAAAACCTATAAAAATCAGGGGGGGGTTAAAGTTCTTTACACGGTGTAAATGCCACAATGACATGAACGCTTGCCACTTTGGCAATGACTATCTTAACCTTCTGTGCAAGCCGGGTCGCGCAATTTCAGAGAGTTCTTCAATGCAATCGTTCTCCCTCTGCATCCGCCTATGCACTGATCGACCTCTTCGCATACGAGGCATTCCTCCGGGGGCTTGCGAAGACTTTTCACGAGTTCTTTTTTATAGCCAGAAGAAAGTATCGCTTTCAGCGGAGTTTCCTGAATATTTCCCAATACAGTGGGCAAAGAAGGACAGGGATACACATTTCCGTCAGGTGAAATGTATGCCATGCTGTTTCCAGCCTGGCAGCCGGCGCCCGGAAAAGCGGTTTCCGGATAAAATATCCTCCATAAAAACGGGTCATGAATGGTGATCTTCAGTTTGCCGATCTCAATTTGTCTTAATTTCTCTGTAAGCACTTTCCCCTCTTGCCTGCCGATAAAAAAGCACTCTTCTTTTTCACTAAGACGCTGCATCGGAAAGACGATACGGGTTATGCCATTGTTCATGCAAAATGAAACGATATCCGGGATGTCCCTGTAATTGTCACTGTTGACCTGAAATGAAGCTCCGATCACCATGCTGCTGTTTTTATGCTGCCTGAGCATTTCAGCTATGAAACGGAGCTCATCATCCGAACATGCATCCATGAGCAGTTCCTTCACGTTCAGGTCAGACAAATACTCTATCGTTGGTGGGTTTACAACCAAACGCGAAACAGTAAGAGCTACGTTAACCGGTCTGTTTTTCAGTCTCTCAAGTATTTCGATACACGGCTTGCTTAACTCAGAGCCACTGTCACGCAGGTTGAGGGTGAAGAACTTCATTTCCACTATTTGATCGCAGATATTCCCGTAGTTTATTGCAGCGGTATCAGGCTGAGGTGTAAGGTCCCAGTAGATCCTTATCGGGAAGGCTAATTCTTTAAGGTTCATTTTTTCCAGCAGTGAGGATCGGGATTATTCATGTCTCCGGTCAGGGCCAGAGTTCTTGCGGTACACCCGCCGAGACACTCAGATTGACTCTCACAACTGAGACATTTCCCTTTGGGTTCTTTATTTCTCATCTTATCCAGAACAGGGGAATTTTTCCATATTACGAGCAGATCGTCTTCACAGATATTTCCGACTACTATTGGTATGAACCCGCAGGGAGTAATGTCACCGTTTGATTTGATATTCAGGGACAGCTTTCCGCACACGCTTCCCTTTACAAGGGTATCATTGCTCTTCTCTCCGAGCTGGGAGATGATAGGGTCTTCAAGGGAAATGCGGAGGTTCCTTACCGACTTCTTCAGTTCAATTGCCCGAATGTAGAAGTCCCGCCACTCCTCAGGAGTGAGATCAAGTATGTCCTTGTTGGCAAAGCCGAGTCCCGAGCATTTGAAGTTGTGAAAGTTGATATTTGACACTTCGGATGACAGCGCCATCTCAACAAGCCCATCGACATCATCGATATTAATTTTGCAGATGACCGAAGAAATAGAAGTTTCGATGCCGGCCCCTTTCAGGAATACCAACGCTGACAGGGCCTTTTCATGGCTTCCTTTGATGCCCCTGAACTTGTTGTGGACCTCCGGCCTGGGGCTGTCAATGCTGATGCCCACCTTTGAGAAACCGGCTTCCTTGAGCTTCAGGGCCATATCCCGGTCAATAAGAAAGCCATTGCTGTTCATTGATACAGCAAAGCCCAGGTCTGCGCTGCACCGGGCAATCTCCAGAAGGTCTTTTCTCAAAAGGGGTTCTCCCCCGCCGAAATTAACAGAAAACACTTTCGCCTTTTTTAGCTTATCGAGAATACCGCAAACAGTGTCAAAACTCAGCTCCTCTTTTGTATCGCTCCGGCTGTAACAGTGGCTGCAGCCGAAATTGCATTTATTCGTGATCGCCCAGTTTACCGTCAGAGGCGAAGAAGGTATCAGTTCATTCTTCATGGATAAGGCCTTCCTCCTTCATGTTCTTCAGAAATTCGATGACATCTTCTCTCAGTACATCTTCTTCAACATCAAAACTTTGCCGCAGGGCAGAAACTATTTCCTCGATCGTCCTGTTGTCACACAGCTTCCATATCTCTGTGCCGAGTATATTGAGTGAATGCATCCTGCCTGCATGAAGCAGGATCGAAGTGCCTATCTCGGCAACATCCTCTCCTGTGCCGAGCCCTTTGTACGCCTGTTCTTTGAACTCGTCCTCTTCTCTCCACATGACATCAGGGTTCCTGAAAATCTTCATCAGTCTCCCACAGCAGTAAAGGACGCAATGACAAGGTTTTCATTTGATGCATTGCGTATCCCGTGGTCCACAAGCGGCTGGACGATAACGATCTTGCCATGTCCGATCACCTGCTTCTCCCCTGCTATCATGAATTCACCCTGTCCCTCCATAACAATCCAGACATGGTTATCGTGATGCGTATGGGTCGTTATCTCCTGTCCCGGTTTCATGCAGATGAGGTTTATCTTTGCGTGCTTGTCAGACCATATTGTTTCCATATGGCGCTTTGCATCATCAAACTTTTTGAGCTGCTGAATGTCCAGGATCAAGGCCTTGTTCTTCATGCTGTCCTCCAAGTGGTTTATTTTTTGTAAATAAGACTACTTTATCTTTCTGAAAAATTCTTCAAGGACGTCCGAAACCCTGCTGAAGACATGGAGTGATGCAGACACCTGAAGCTCGTCGCTATTATGAACCATGCCCCCGAATGTAACCCCGAACCGGGAGGCCAGTCTGTTGGCAGCGCTCAGGTCATTCGTTCCTTCCCGGTCCTGGCCCGCCACGATCAGGATGCTTTTCCCGTCATCCGAGAACCTGCTAATTGTCTCCAGTTCAGGATCAGAAAAACTGCTTTCCGGGCCAAGCACCCATAGCTGACTGTATACTTCAAGCAATTTCTGGGTGACTTCGGGGGTCTCTGTCCTGTCTGTTAACTTTACTGTAAATCCGTCTTTATTCTCAAGGCGTTCAACCACGCCCTGGCTGAAACCGCTGCCAAAGTCATAAATCAGAATGTTCTTTCTGCTGTCCGACACATTGTTCTCTTCCAGCCACTCGGCAACATTTCTTATGTATCTGCTGTTGTCATACTTGTCCGCTGTCCCGTTGACAAATCTGCCGGCTCCGGCATCAAAAACAACGCCGCCCTGCCCCTCAACAGCATTTGTGTAAGTAGCAATGATCCCTTTTCCACCCGGATCCATAACAATACGCACATGCCTGTCATTATGGGCTTTGGTGATAAAGGCTGAATCCCCGCCGGACACAGAACTGACACCGCGCAGAACAGGATTGCCCATATCCACATATGGGGTGAACACAAAGTGCTGGAATGCATAGGCAAGCATGATCGTGCCAACAATGCAGACAACCATGTACAGGTAAAACACCTTTTTCCTGAAAACCGTCCAGAACATTATCATGGTAGGCATTGCGGTCACCGGCCCTCCGATAAGAAAAGCCAGAGCTGCTCCGCCGTTCATGGTGCCGTCGAGCGTGCTCTTGATATGGTAGAGAATGCTCGACGCGCTGATCTGATGCAGGAATATGGGAATGGACCCGAATGTGATCCAGACAATGCTGAGGCTGTCTTCCTGACCGAACAGTTTGTATATCCACTCATACGGCATATATCTCTGAACAATGCTCCCGGTCGCGACCCCGATAAGCACATATTTTCCTACAAGCCAGAGCATCTCAGATGACTTGGCGAGAAAGATGACGAACATGTTGCTCGTCTTGGCTGCAACCCTGTTGCCGAACTTATCCTTGCAGCCGCACCTGAGCCGTTCGTCAGGGTAGTGTTCATCATGAAAGTCCCCCCGCGGGATTGCGCCTTCAATGAAAATAGCCTCTGTTTTAAAACCTTTATTCCTGATTAAATGGGTAAGCACCCCGGCAAAAATACCCAGCAAGAACGCCGCTGCCGTTCGTATCACAGTCCATTCCGGCCCCAAATCATTAAGGGTCAGCAGATAGGTTGAAGGGCTCATCAGCGGAGAGGTGACAAGAAGCGCCATAACAGGCGCCAGCGGCATCCCCGCAAATAGCAGGCTGATAGCGGTCGTCAAGGTGCCGCACGCACATAAAGGAGTAAAGATGCCTATAAGGGCTGCCAGAAAAATGCTGAAGAAGCCATACCTGTTGAGAGTCCTTTGCAGTTTGACCGCAAGCTTGTAGGTGCGTATCAATCCTGCTAATAGTACCCCGATCAGAAAATACGGGAAGACATCTTTAAGTTCAGCAAGCAGGCCATGCTCGCTGAATACCATGTCCCAGATCTCACTCCCCAGAATAACAGGGAATGGCCTTTCAAGAAGCTCCGGCCTTACAGACTGGCCTGTGGGGCCGTAAACCCACACATGCCAGATTATCAGCGCAAAAGACGCGAATACCATAAACAGGAGCGTCCTGTTCGCCGCCTTTGAAGGCGCACCGTGAATTTCGCATTCGTTATTTTTATTGTTCTTCATCTTTTCTATCTCAAACTTCTAACAACTTTCATACCACAAAGGTATATCTGCGTCGATATTTCTATGACCGACGAAAGCATTTTACATTTTTTTCTTTGCGCTGGTTTGTCTTATTTTATTTCTAAACTCATAACTCCAAACTCTTATCTCGTTATTAATGGTGTCGCATAGAAATTCTCCGCAGACCGCCCTTTGTGCCTTCGTGATATGCAACTATCACTAATAATCACTGACACTCTAATCCAGTCCTGACTGGAATTCCGGCGCAAAGGTCTCTCCCCTTCTCCGGTAAAGAAGCCCGATCACAAACAAAGCGCAAAGACCTAAAAGCACCGCGACCTTACCCTCGTACGGTGTCCCGGCAGGATTTCCTCCAAGCCCCCAGTTCTGCACAAGTGCAGCTCCGGTCAGCATCCCAAGCACAGATGCGCCTGCATCAGTATCTCCCTGCCCTGATGCGATCAACTGACGGAATGGACAGCCCTTAATGAGAACTGAGCCGAAGCCGACCATAAGCATGCCGAAAAAATTCCATAGATGGCTGTCATTGGAACTGGGCTGGCCATACCAGCCAAGGGAAAACTGGCCGGTAAGGAGACTTGCTGCGAGCGCGAACAGGAAAAAAGAGACCATGCCGAGCGCAAGGCCTGTTGTTTTCGGACAGAAAATGAACTCTTTGGGCCCCCAGAGGAACAATCTCGATATGCCTCCGGTTATGCAAAAACCCGTGCTCTGTCCCAATGCCCCGATGCCGAGGCCTGCGATGAGTGAAAGATAAAGAGGAGCGTGCTGTGCTCCGGCCCCTTTGCTGCTCAGAGATATGAAACCGGGTTTCAGCAGAAGGACTCCAAGCAGGAAGGCCATTAAAAGAGGAATTAAAAGGGCATTTGCAGCAGGAAGCTCATTCGGCCTGCCAAGGCTGAACCCTCTTTCGAGAAACTTCAGGCCGATATATACGCCTGCTACGAGCCCTCCCATCCCGATCCATGCCGTTAGATCACCTGCCGCGATCTTGAAGACCATCTTGATCGGGCATCCCATAAATACAGCGCATCCTATGATCAGGAGGATCCCTACGAAATATCTCAGAAGCGGTGAACTTCCGCCTGTAGCCCGAAACTCTTTCTTATACAGAGACATCATGAATGCGCCGATGACAAAGCCGATTATCTCAGGCCTCAGATACTGCATCCTGACATTCCCATGAAGCCCTATTGAACCGGCAATATTCTCCATAAAGCATGAAACACAGAATCCGGTATTGGCAGGATTGCCAAAATAACTGAGCATGACGCCGGCAATGCCGATAACCGCTCCTGTCAGGATAAAAAGGAATTTTGGATAGCATGCTGTTTCCGAAGATACGGTCAAACTGCCGAACCAATTTCTTATCCTTCCAAGGATACCGTTCGCCGGTCTTATCTTACAGACATCTTTTTCAGCTACACCAGATAAATTTCCCATACGTTAAAAACCTCTAATCCGATGTCACCCCTCCCTTGACGGGAGGGGATGAAGGGGAGGGTGATGAGAGCATCTTGTCACCCCCACCCTCGCCCTCCCCCGTCAAGGGAGAGGGAAGTATGAGGAACCCCTGCAGTATGCTGTAGAGAATTCCATATAAGGTTTATGAACAACCTTCATGAACAGCTTCCTGCTATCTTCCTCTGTAAATAATAGATGTTCTTCTTCTCGTTCTTCATGGATTCATCTCCGGGATTCAGCCGCATTGCCTTCTCGATCTCAGACAAAGCCTCACCGACAACCACCTTCAGTTTCTTCCCCTGAAAAAGGGCTGTCTTCTTATCGAGAAAGTCAGGGTTGAGATCAACAGCCTCTTTGTACTCAGGCACTGCCTTGATAGGTTGCTGTCTTCTCATAAAAATATCTCCCATCATCATGCGAGGTTCTCCCTCATAAGGGTATTTCTGTATTAATTCCTGAGTCAGCATCCCGGCCTTGTCAAGATTATTCGTTTCTATAAAATTCTTGATCACCCTGACCTTGCTTTCTATCTCACCGTTCGCTGCAGGATGATCTGCAAATGCTGTTCTTTGCTGCACATCCCGCTCCGGCACTGCCTCACCCATATGGCTGCCGATAAGCACAACTGAGCCGGCAATAAGAACAATGATCACCAGTACAGACACCTTGTCAAGCCAGTCCATAATTCTAATACCTCTGATACGGGGGCATATTCGTCCTCTTCGCCATTTCGCGAATGCCGTCGAAGTCCCCGTCCTTAACATCTTCATATCCGTCTATATTGGCACGTTCAAGTACCTTTATGACCTCACCGTCAAGCTCTACCGTATCATCCTCCTTTACGTCCAGTAAAACTTCCTTGAACCGTTTTGCAAAGTCCTCAGGTATCTTCTGGGTAACAGCAAAGTTGCAGTACGGGATCGGTTCTCCTTCTGCCAATACCGTAAAGTCATTTGGGTCGATCCTGCCGTCACTGCTCATCCGTTCAAAATCAAGAAGCGGTACAGCGCCTGCGTCAAATTTTCCAAAAAGTACTCCGTAGATCACCTTTTCATGCTTGAACGATCCGGAAGGTATAGAATAAAACGCAAGGTCGTTCTCCGGGTCTATCCCGTTCTTCAGAAGGATGTCCAGTTGAGCCATATATGAAGTAGGTCCGAGCGAGGGGCCGAATATCATGGTCTTGCCTTTAAGGTCCTGAATGCTCCGTATCCCGCTCTTTGCCGAAGCAATAATCAGGCCTTTTGCCCTGGCGCCGAGAGACCCCGATTTTTCCGCTGCAAGTATATCCACCCCGTTATTTCTGTTCATGATGACATACAGCAATGAATTTGTATGAGTAAAATCCATCTCATCCAGATGTTTTGTAAAATCTGACGTGTCAATTGCCATCGCCTCAAACTGAACACCCAGCTTCCTGCTCAGGTATGCTGTGAACGGTCTGAAACGATGAAGCGTCTCCTGCTCACTGTTGCAGATCATATATCCGATCTTATATGTTTTCTTGTCGTCTTTTGTAGCGGTCTGGGTGCAGGACACGACTAAAAAAAGAACAAGAAGGGAAACGCATATTCTGAAATTATCTGTAGCCATAAAGCCTCTTGAATAAAAACATGAGAGACCCTATCCCTGTAACCACAAATCCCGTATACACATAGGGAATACCAGGGTCATTAGTTATCTGAATTCCTGCAAAAAGAAGGCCATATTTGTCAATGTCCGCCTTGGTATGATAAAAACTGAATTCCCCCCAGGTCAATGGATGGTTTACCTCGGAGGTTCCCTCAATAACCACTTCTGAACCGCGTGAGAGCCTGAGATCCACCCATAATCTCTTTAGTGAAGTATTTTTATAAGCTACGAGCTTGAACTCAAAAGGGAAATCTGCCGGGAGGGTATTTTCTCCTAACGTGTCCGCAGTCCCGACAAGATGTTCTCTGTTGAAAACACTGAGGTCAAGCTTTTCCAATGGCAGCAACTCCAGGGCATCTACTTTGACAGTATATTGCTCAAGCTGAAAGCTTTCACCAGTTTTCAGTGTGAAGAGTCCGAACTTTTCCTGCCCCCTGAGGACACCAACTTTTACATCCACCGGGTAATATTGCACATTTACCTTTTTCACCATGAGATCAACTCCCAGAGGCACATTTTTTTTTATATCCCATCGGTAAACCTTGTCCACTTTTGTTCCCTCGTAGATGTTCACTGTTGCCACATAACCAAAGGAACTGATCACCACGCCGGCAAAGATCATGAGTATCCCGCTGTGGATCACAATGACAGTCTTTGTAAGGGTCTTTATCCTTTGCACTGTGCACAGCACTAAATTCAGGCCCATAAATCCGAAGATTATGCTGCCCCACCTGCCTAAATAAATATCCTCTGTCTTTATTAAAGTTCTCGGAATTAAAAAAACGCACAGAACCGCGAACAGACTGAGGGTAAACTTTTTTGATCCAAGAAAATGATACAGCCATTCAAACCTCTTCAATGACCACCACACTGGCCTTTCATTCTATATAAGTTTTTTTGATTTTAAAAAATCCCGTGCTACATTCCTGGGTTTCTCGCCAGATTCCACGGAATTGATAAGTTTTGTATGAATGTCATCATTGATACTGCTGCCGAGTTTATTGATCAGTCTCGGGAGAGCCGGAAAATTGTTGAGAATTTCATTCCTGAGGATTGTCGCAGTGTAAGAGGGAGAGCCTTCGCCGCTTCCTTTCAGGAATCCAAAAGGTTTTAGCCATATAAGGCCCTTTTCTTTTTCATAGGTCGCTTTCACAATTTCATATGCCTTTTGAACGTCGTCCTCCACAGGTTTATTCAATACACGCATCGCCCTTGCTGTATTTTCGATCGAAATATCGACTTCCTTCACTTTCACCGCTTCGTAGAGTTCCTGCATGTTCTTATAAAGCGTTACGTTAACGGCTGTGCCTGTCCTTTCCGTAATAAGAGTTGAGATCATCTCGGCAAGAACTTGCCCCTCTGATGTATTAATCACACCAATGGTAAGTGTCTTTCCAACACATGCATAAACCTTTGGCGAAAAGAAGACAAGCGCCATTATGATCAATATTGCCTTTTTCATGGATGTTACCTCCTCTCCCTGCCAACCTTCACTTCTTTCTCAGATAATTATGATTATCCCCCTGTTTTTCTACTATAACATAATATATATGCCTATTCACTTCGGCTTTTAGTGGATTTCCTTGTAATATCCATATCTAAGGTATCAGCATCAATGTCTGCTTCCAAGCCTAAGGAATAATTATGCCCAGGTGGGAAAGATAATGCGCTACCTATGAAATATCTTCCCCGGGGAACGTATATTACATAACGTCCCTCATGATCAACCCATGCTGAGAGATAGTCGGGAACTCCCGATATCTCTTTGTTTCTGTTTGCAATGGCATAAGCCCCGTTAACAGGAGAACCTTTTTCATCGACAATCCTTCCGGTAATTTTTACGGCCCTTTCCCTTTCTTCTCTTTTCATTTTTATAGCCTCCATCAGATCTGCCACGACAAAGTCGATCTCGACCTTACTGCCAGAAGCGAGGTCAGCCTCTCTGGGATCTCCGGAATGCCTGTCTTTAAGCATGAGCGGTCCATAATCATCTGTATTTTTTGATCGTGCCACCAACCAATATTTTCCGGCTGGCACAACCATGCTATACTTGCCTTCTTTATCTGTGCGGGCAGAAATGAAATCCGCTGACCTTTTCACATCAGCGCTGCCATACAGATACACCATCGCCCCTTCTACAGCAAGGCCTTCAGCATCAGAAATCTTCCCGCGTATTACAGAGGTTCCCTCATCAGCGGCCATTGAATAATCTGAAGCAACACAAAATAATGCCGCCAGAAAAAAGAACAGTGCAATAGAACGCTGCACTATGAAACGCTCAAAACATGTTGTCATTTATTTTCTGTGCCCCCTTTCTCTATCTGGATGTTCTCTTTTGATCGTGACATTGCCTGTATAGGTCCCGTTATAAAAGGCTGCCGGGCGTATGGCTTATAATTTACCGTACCGATACCGGGCTCTTGCCTGGCGTCAAAGATCGTATCAGCAGGAAGTCCCTCCCCCCACCAGTTGTCTCGTGCATCCACGTCCTCGTCGTTGAAATCGCCCAGACGTATATTGTATTCGTCATTGGCAAAAAGATTATTTTTCTTTATGGACAGGCCGCTGCCTTTTTCTCTTACAAAAATTCCTATCCTGTTTGCTGTTATGCTGTTTCCCGCGATAAGCGCATTGCCGGCATTTGATCTAAGGCCGATTTCGTTTTCCCTGAAAGAGGAGTGAGTTATTTCGATCGGCCCGCTGCGGAACCTCATCCCTCCATAATTCTTCATAAAGGTACATCCTTCTACCACGAGGCTGGTAAAATGAACATGCAGCGCCCAGGTCGAGTTCTCAAAAATACAGTTGGTAAATACACTTCCATCAGCATGGTCAAGGAGTATCTCGTCCCAGGCATCAGAAGCCTCACCGTTTTTAAGAGAGGTAAAGGTAATGCCCGCGTCCTTTTCTCCTTTCGCGGTAATTTTCCCTTTGATATGCAGGCCTGCTCCCTGTGAAAACATTACTCTTGTATACGGCATAATCGCAAGATGTATGCCGGGCATGACATTTATTGTTTTATCAATACCTATATCTCCATGCCATATCGTATCTGTATAAATGTCCTTCAAAGGCCATGTCACAATGACAGGCCTTTTCAGGAATGGCACATATTCAGCTTTCCCTTTCGCAGGGTCGTTCTCCTTATCATAAATAGCGCTTTTCACGTCCCCATCACCCCACCAGTTCTTCTGTGCAGCAACATCTGTGGTCCCGTCAATGCCGAGGTTATAAAGTCCGTTCTTCAGGATATTGTTTTCAGTGATCGTTCCATGAAAGGACAGGACTCCGATCCCTCTTTCACCGTTATCCGATATAAGATTCCCCCTGATGGAAGCGCTTGATTCCTGAATGACTATGCCGTTCAGGCCGTTGCCCTGGACAACATTCCCGCTGAAATCAATATTATCTGCTCCACGCAGCGCCACCCCTGATTCAAGATTGTGCGATATGACATTGTTGCTGAAGTTCCCATACACAGTATCAACAATCATCAGGCCATATCTGTTGCCATCCAGAAGGTTCCTTTCCACTATCGGGATACCTTCCCTGATCCTCAGTCCTTCGCGGTCATTATTTATGATCAGGTTGTCTTTGAAAGCAAGAGTGTTGCGGAAAAGATTTATCCCGGAATAATTGTGAGAGATGGCATTGTCAGAAAATATTATCTCGGAATCCCGGGCCCACAGCACGCTTTTGTTCCCGTAAAAATGGGTGCCCCTGATCTCAACGATCGATTCCTGGAACTGGATCCCCCGCTCATTGTTCCTGAGGACAGATTCTGTGACTGCCACATTGGAAAAGTGGAAATGCAACCCTCTGTACGCATTCTCTATCTGGCAGTGCTCAATGAGGTTTTGAGTCCTGTCACTGTTCAGGATATTTATGGAATCCCAGTCGGTCATGCCTCTCTGTTTCCCGGCTGACCTGAAGAAAATCGGCTGTTCCCTTGTACCCTTGGCAATAAAGTTCCCCTGTATCAAGAGCCCATTCTCACCGATACCGTCATTATTGGCATCTTTTTTCCGAAATTCCACTACAGTCCCCGGCATTATGATCAGGCGGGAATTTTCCGGCACCCTGATGATGCCATTCACTTCGATCCTCCCCTGCCAGACTACCGATCCCAATAAAACATCGTCGCCATATACCCTTGCCTTCTCCTTCCCGCTGTCTTTAACTTTGTATTCTTTGAGAGGCAGCAGATATTCTTTCGCATCTGCTGAATAGGAATCCCTTTTTCTGTTTCCCTTGATAATACTGTCCCTGCTCTCGATCTTTGCTCCATTCAGCAGAAATACGCCGTAGTCATTTTCCTGCACCTTTGAAGCTTCAAGCAGCGCTGCAGCGTCACGCCCCTGCACAATAAGCCCGTAACGATTGTTTACAAGCAGAGTCTCTCTCAGAGAAACAGAGCCTTTGATCAGGTCAATTCCTGTCTCGGCGTCGCGAACGACAGAAAAACGCATACTGACCTTTCCGCCGTCAACGATTATCCCGGCCCAGTCTGATCTTTTCTCTCCTGCTGTGTGGAAGGTGACCGGCGAGCTTTCAGTCCCGTCAGCCACGAGCGTTCCCCTGACGGTTATTTCTGTTTGGGGCGAAAGGAACTCAGGTTCTGTCTTCGTGCTCTCAGAAGGCATTATGCGTATGATTGTCCCGGGCAGGATCGTCAGCGTAACCCCTTCGGGCACAAGCGTATCCTGATCAACCGCAACCTCCCCTGACCACGTCGCATTAGATGTTAATACCATGCTATGCGCCGGGGAATTGAGGAAGAGAAGGAACAGAAAAATGAATATTGCAGCAAATTTATTCATACATAAGTAACAATATGTTATCAAACCGCAGACGTTATTCTCAATCTTCAACTCTAAAAAAACATCAGAACCACAGAGATTACCGGGAAAGACAAAGGGAAATTACGATCAGCGATCAGGTTTCAGGTATTAGAAAGAATGGGAAATAGGATTTATGAGCTGACTGCTGATAGCTGACATCTGATTACTGAACGCTGTTAATGCTTGTGGAAAAAGTAATGGGAATGGCGGTGCTTATGCGCTTCCCTTCCGTGGTAGTGCATATGCTCATGAATGAGATTTACCTTGAGCAGGAGGTCATCGTCCCTGAGGATCTCTTCAGCAGGACCTATCTTTTCTATCCTGTGGTCTTCAGACAAAAGGGCTACCTGCGCGTGCATTTCCGCGATCAGCGACAGGTCATGTGTTGCTATCACAAGTGTCTTGCCTGCCTGGCTCAGGGCGAGCATAAGCTCCACAAGAAAACACTGGGTCCTCGGGTCAAGCCCGTTCGTCGGTTCATCAAGGAGCAGCGCCTCAGGATTCATCATGAGTGCTGAACCGATGGCGACCCTCTTTTTTTCCCCCCCTGAAAGCATGTAGGAGGGCCTGTCTTTCAGGTTCTCGATATTCAGCATCTGCATGACCTCCTCAGCCCTCTCCAGCGCCTCCTCTTCGCTCATTTCAAACTGGAGAGGCCCATAGAGAAGTTCATCAAGGACTGTAGGACAGAACAACTGGACATCAGAGTCCTGAAATACATAGCCGACCCGCTCCCTGAAAAACCTCAGGAATGCTTTATCCCTGAGAGCCCTTTCAGTGACCTCATTCCCGCGGAAGTAGAAATTGCCGCCTGACTGGGGTATCAGGCCGTTCATGATCTGCAATATGGTAGATTTCCCGCTTCCATTTGCGCCGATTATCGCGAACCGCTCACCTTCCCTGATATCGAGGGTAATGCCGCTGAGCGCCGGGATCCTGTTGTAGTAAAGATAGCTGATGTCTTTGAACTGAATTATGTTATCCATAGTGAACTCCATTCCTATTGAAGGCACAGAGGCACAAAGGGGCAAAGACACAAAGGGGAGACTGCGGGGAAATTTTTATTCTACACATTTTCAAGAAAAACTTTATTGGCAAAACAATTATTCCTGCGAAATATACAGGAACCCCCTGAAGCAAAAATGTAAAATGTCTTGTGTCGATTAGAGAAATTCCGCAGCAGGCTGCCCTTTGGGCATGTAGAAATGTTAAATGATATTCAGGATGCTTGATAATTAATAACATAAATCTCATGTTAACAAGCCATGTTTTAAGTTTATGCATAATGTATGTTCATATCCATAAGAACAAAATCCCAATTATAAAAAAGCATATGCCTGTTGACCAGTCCAGTGCAGTCAATCTCCTGAATCTGTATATTCTTACTGTATCGGCAAATCCTCTTGAGAGCATAGCCTTGAATATTTCTTCACACCTCAGCCTGGTCTTTCTGAAAATAAACGCTATTCGCCCCGCGATCCACCTTCTCGCTTCAGCATTACTTGCCTGCACCGCAAGCCTGCTTTTTTTCGCGAGATACAGGTCCTCGACGGTCCGGGCGAAAATAAAAATATATTTGTATGAAAGTGCAATGATCATGAGAAAGCTGTCCGGCACCCTCAGGACTTTGAGTGCCCGCACGATCTCAGGAAGGGACGTTGTCGAAAGAACAAGGAATGACAGGGCCAGCGAGTTCATGACCCGCGACGTGAGCATTAAAACTCCCAGCATCCCTTGCCTTGTGATGCCGATCTCCTGCGGAACGTGGTATATCCAGAAACTGTAACTTTTGGAAAACCGCGCCACAGGAACAATGATCTCTCCCTGGGTAATTATATTGAAGGCAGAAGGAAAGGCTATCAGAAATCCGAAAATAAAACTCCAGAAAATAACTCTCCTGTAAAGAACAATAATATCGAGGCGCGATATTACAGCAAGCAGGAATATAAAGCTTCCGATAAGGGACTCAGAGACCAGGTCCCTCTTCAGGCTGATAATGACCGCATAGAAAAGAAGAAAGAGGACCTTAACGCGGGCATCCACCTTCTGGAGAAAATCATTTCTTGAGGCAGTCTCCCACTGAACATATCCTGTTCTGATGACATCAGCAAGGTGGTATATGCTTTTTTCGATAAAGGAAGTTTTGAGTTTTCCGCGAACCCGTGCATATGTTTCAGAAGATGTTCTTTCCAGCAGGAAATCAGGTATCTTATTTTCCATTTTTAGCCATAAATCTTGATATTAAATAAATCACCAGACCTATTATGAGCACTCCGAGAAGGCCTGACGCGATATACGATATGATCTGGACTGTCATGGAAGATTCTTCGCCTCCAAAGTTGTAATCTGTTACCGGCGCCTTCCAGAGTTCAGTTAATCTCTTCAGACCTTCAGGTACATAGCCAAGGAGTTTCTCAAGTGTCTCTGCACCCCATTCGCCCCACGCATCCCCTGCTTTGAATTTTTCGGGCAGAATAATTCCGAGAGGTGTGAGCAGTGCCATGATAAGCAGCCCGATCCAGAGTTTCCGCTGGGACTTCGTCATATCATGACCCCTTCACAGACAATGCATAAATCATATCAGTCTCATTTTTCAGAAAATATCTCAGCAGTAGCACTGTAACAACCCCCTCAACAATACCAAACAGGAGCAAATGTTCCAGCACCATTGCTGGGAGGGCGACCTCAAGGGGATACGGAGCATAAAGAGGCCTCCCGTCAGCCCCCGTTGCTATCATAGGCTGAATACCGAACTGCAGTCCTGTTACAAAAGCTGACAGCGTAAGCCCTGCATACCCTGAAAGAAACGCTGCAATCGAGACGCGCTTGCCGCTTTTTGAGTTGCCGCTCATGAGCCTGAACACTCCGTATGACACGAATGGGATCACCACTGCCATATTGAAACAGTTTGCCCCTATCGCGGTTATCCCGCCGTCCCCGAACACAATTGCCTGAATGATCAGGACAACCGACACAGCAATGACCGCGGTCCAGGGGCCCAGGAGGAGGGCTATGATCCCGGCGCCGACAGCATGGCCGGTCGTGCCTCCCGGAATCGGAATATTGAACATCTGTATGAGGAAGGAAAAAGCCGCTGCCATGGCGAGATAAGGCACATGTTTCGTCGAAAGCTCTTTCTTCAGCTTCTTAAGAGCGATTGACCAGAATACAAATGATGCCCCGTAGAGAGGCACATATGTCTGCGGGCTCAGATATCCGTCCGGAATATGCATTATATTCCCCTGTATTTCATATCCGCCAAACAAAGATTATTCATAAATTTAACTTTGGAGCAAGCCATGGTTCGAGGAACATCTTGAACGCAATGGATTATTAAAATACCTGAACAATACACATGCAAACAGAATGTTTGAGGGTTACAGATGCTAAGGTATTGCACAATATGTTCTCTCACCATACTTGCTCCAAATCTATGAATAATCTTTGCCAATTGTGCCACGATTAAAAATATCGTGCTACCCCTTACAAAAAAAATATTCATTTCAGCCTCTTTCCCGTTGTTGTCACCGCAAGCTTTCCGTGCTTAACACCCTTGGTTCCTATCAGCCTGTCGGCTATGGCCTTGATATCCCGCGCCTTGCCTTTCACGACTATGACCTCAAGGCAGTTATGTTCGTCGAGGTGAATGTGCATTGCCGACAGGATGGACTGGTGGTAATGATGCTGCAGGTCGGTCAGGTTATCGGTAAGCTCTCTGATGTCGTGGGAATAGACCAGGGTGATGGTCCCGACGGTCTCAGTAGTGAACGACTCCCATTCTTCGGTCACGAGACTGTCCCGGATCAGGTCCCTGATCGCCTCGCTGCGGTTTTCGTACCCTTTCTTTTTAATGCGGCGGTCAAAGCCCTGCAGCAGGGTACTGTCAAGAGATATGCCGAACCGAATGACAGACATAGTGTTACTAAATTATAATTCGTAACACCACTTAAATGCAACTTTACCGGGCCCCCTCAGCAACGCCAATTTTTGAAACCTTTATATCGATCCCTTTCATTGCTTCCCCGGTCTTGATTGATACAGGTTTCCCATTGTTATAGACCCCCATGGCCTGGTCTGCTGCAGGAGGTCCGCCCCCATAGTCGGCTCTTGCCCTTAAATAATATGAACCTCCGCCTGAAAGTCTGAGCAGATATTTCCCGTCTTTGTCAGACCTTTCAGAAACAAAGAGCGGCCTCCCGACCATCGTCGGTGTTGAAAATGCAAATACCAGCATCCCCTCTACGGGATTGCCTTTCTCATTACGAATAATCCCTTCAAATAATGTGACCCCTTTCGTAACGAGAGATTCCCTGCGGAAAGGTGTTGCTTTTGAAATTACGCCCAAATCAAGAGGTTTAAATTGCATTATCGTATGCAGATCGGGATTCCCCTTGTCATCTTCACTTATGAAAAAGAAATCTCCATCCAGCGGAGGGCCGAGTGTTTCCCCTGACAGTTTTTTGCTGGCCCCCATATAATATTTTCCTTCAGGGAGCACCGCCTTAAACCGCCCTTCTTCATCAAGCTTAAAAGCATGAGTGGGGACCCTCCAGTATTTCGTTGCAGTGGGCGGTGGGCCTGATATCTCATTAAAAAAGAAGACCGTTCCTCCGCTCAACGGGCCATTCCCTTTTATTAATAACTGCCCGGAAACGCTCCCGGTGTTCCCTTTATGAGCTGCTTCATCGGCAAAGGGACTACTAACTAATAAAACAATGCCCATTACATGAATCAATACTGATAAAAATATTTTCTTCATACCTGCCCCTCCCATGGCTGTCATTCCCGCGGATGCGGGAATCCAGAAGGACTGGATGCCGGATAGAGTCCGGCATGACGGATAATGGTTTACTGATTCTCCTGAGTTGTTCCTGAGAATGGGCCCCTTCCCGGGAATAAAATGACCCTGAAGTCTATTCCTTTCCTGATCTCGCACTGCTCAACTGTAACAGGAGCAGGTGTTCCTTCTCCGTAGTAACCTACGATCTGCCCAGGCTCCGGAGGCCCGGCTGCAAAGCTGTTCCTTGCCCTTAAATAATATGTGCCTTCAGTTACCCTGAGTATATACTTCCCGTCCTTGCCTGACCTGTCCGATACAAAAAGAGGTCTACCGCCAATAGTCGGCTTCACAAAAGCGACAACAACAGCATCTTCAACGGGTTTTCCGTCTACATCTAAAATATATCCCTCTATGGCAGTTGCAATATTGTGCTGGGCAATATCTTCTGCCTTTAGGGGTACAGCCTCTGTAAACGTGCCTATATCGAGGACCTTTCCGGCCTGAACAAGATATTCTTTCGGTTTGCCGTTATCATCAAGACTCCGGAAGATATAGTCCCCTTCCTGCGGAGGCCCAAAGCGCTCACCGGAAATTCTCCTTACAGCTCCAATGTAATATCGCCCCTCTAAAAGCTCGACCGTGAATTTCCCTTCCGCATTGATCGTTTTCGAGATATCCGGTGTTCTTTCGTATTTGTGAGGCGCAGGCGGCGGCCCGGACATCACATCGTAGAACATGATCTGCCCGAACGCAAGAGGTTTTCCGTCTTCGTCCTTGATCATCACCTGACCTGTAACAGTGCCTGTCTTTTTTTCATGGTCTGTTTTTTGTTCTGTTTCAGCGTAAAGACTATTCATCCGAGAAAAGATCATTAAAAAGGAAAGGACTATAAGCAGCAATTTCAACCGAGTGGACGTCATGTTATCCTCCTGTTATGGCAGCGAAATAATAATGAACATTTATAGAGAGGATTATAAGTCAATACAAGGGAAATTTCAACGGAAAGGAGCTGCAAGAAAGAAATCGAGGTGAGGCCTGTCTGTGAATGACAGCCTCACCTCACTGGTTGTTCGTATGCATCAGCAGGGATGCACGTTTGCTGTGCCGACGACCTTCGGTTTCACATAGGTAAGCTTCTTCATCCGTTCACCTCCTTCCGATACAAACAATTTATAACTTACAATCACCGTCAAAAAATATCAACTTCAATATCTTTGATGTCATCTCTCCCATCAAGTCTTTAATTCTTGTTTCTGCAACTGCCGTCGTTCCATTCACAGCCGCTGGTGTGCTCACATGTATCCTTATTGGAAATCGATGAGCATGTTCCGCCTCCTCCACCGGATCCGCTGCCGCTTCCAAGAGTACCCCATGCCGACACTTCGTTCCACAACTGGTTATCAGGCCATGGGTCTGAATTGGTGTTATCATGGCATGTACGGAGGCCGGATGTAGTACCGAAGAAGTACGCGTAGCTCTGCTTTTCGCCTCTCCCTCCGCCTCCGCCGGGGAACTGGCCTCTGCCGTCGCCTTCATCACCCCTGACAGACGCACCACCGGGAAACCCTCCAGTAGCAACCTGTCCTCTGTGAGCGGAGTCAAGACAGTCTGTAATCAATAAACGGTCCAAACAGGCATTGTGAGGCGTGTGGCATTTGGAACAGGTGTATGAATGGACCGCATTATTTGCATTAGCTCCGTATGTGCCCCAGCCCTTAACAGAATTATGTATCCGGTCCATGGACCTCCACGGAGCAGGATTGGTTTGTGTGCCAGTCGTAGGAGCGATCTGCGCCTTTGAATGACATTGCAGGCAAAGGCCGGCAAACTGGTCTGCTGTCTCGGTTACCCGGGTTGTGTTATTGAAGTTCCAGGATATGACAGGCCCGACACTTGAAGAGCGCGTTGTAGTAGGGCCAAAGGTATTCTGGTCTATATGATACGTTGCCATGCTGGCCTGTGTGTAAGCCGGATCTCTGCCGTCTTCGTCACGAGTACCATGGATATCGGTTACGCTGAACGGCGCAACATCCTCCTTATACGGCGAGGTCAGCCATGTACCTTTCAGCAATGGCACCCCATACTGCTGATTTGAGCCGAGGGTCGGGCTTACTCCATGCGGGTCATGGCACGGTGTGCAGAGGCCTCCAATGGTTTTCATTGGAGTAGTTTTTAACGGCATTGAAGCGCTCAGATGTCCTCCTCTGGAACCAATAGCATTCTTGTATGGATACCTCATCTGTGGACCTGCCGGATTCACACCAGCAGCTCCGAACCAATAGGGCTTTTCCCAGTATCCCAGAATGGCCTGTGTGGCGCCGAATGTACCCTGATAGCCCCATGGTGTTGTGCCTGAACTTTGGGTCATGTGACAGTCAAAGCATATGGCCGCCCCGGGATTATAGGGGTTCTTATCTTCTATTGAACCACCTAACTGAGGCTTATAACTCATGAGATATCCCCCAAGTCCTGCAGTCGTGTCCTTCAGAATGCCGCCTATTGGGGTATTGTTAAACGACTTATAACTTGTCGTTGTGCCGGCAACGGTTGACCCATGCGAATTGTGACAGTCAAAACACACTACATTCCCTGTGCCGCTCGTGTTCGGCCAAGTCTCGTTCAGATTCCACCCCTGCTGGTTAGAAGCAGCATTTCCATGGGCGGAGTATGCCTTTGTCTGTGTGTTCTTGGGTGTTATGTCGGTTGTTGCTGTATCGGCATATTTGCCCCACGGAGTTGTGCCTGTCTGTGAATACCTCTCAGCAATACTCAGATTGTCCCATGCGTACTGCTTCGGCGTCTTTCCGTCTCCGAACGGCTGTGCATTGCTGTTCTGCGCGCTGTGGCAGCCGAGGCAGTGCTGGTTGATTTTCTCAACTTCCCTCGATCCGCTCACACTGCCAGCCGGGCTTATTGCTGCTGCAACAAGTGCCCACCGTGGAGAAGATGTATTACCTGTCACTGTCCTGCTTTCCGTGCCATTGACAGTTATGGCTTTGTCACCACCGGTCATCCTGAAGTTTGATGTTGACGTGTCATACCGTTCAGTGTAGCCTGATGGCTGAGTGAATGAAGAAATCCCGTCTGCACTGACGTTGTACATTGCATAGCCGCTTGCTACTACCGGCAAGCCATTCCATGAGAATGATGATCCTGAAGTGCCGCTTGCAGTTACAGACGAAGGTGCAATTGACTGGGATACATTCTGATATGTTGCTGCTGAGATAGTGGGTGTTCTGTCAGGAGTGCAGCCGTTGAAGGTCAGGGAGATCGTATTGTTTGTCCTTGCTGCTATGCCGGCCTGCCCGATGTATCCCATCCATTGGCCTTGTCTGTTATCAGAAGAGACAGCCTTCGTGATGGTTGTGATCGTCTGACCACCGTAATTCCCGGTTATGGATGACGGGTTACAGGAATTGCTGCTTTCCCATGCCAGCCCGATTAATACCATACGGTTTGCTCCGGAACCCGCAGCAAAAATAGCTGTACGGCTGGACCCGCTTCCGCTTGTCGACAGGTTTATCCATGCATTGACAACTGCAATCGGAGTGGCTGGCATAGGCGGTACTACTGCACCGGCTGTATACACAACCGCTGTAGTTCCTGCATTATACGTTGTCGGCCTTGAGCCGTTTCCGTAAACAACGAGATTAACCGACGATCCCGGAGCATTCCAGCCTCCATGATACGTATTGTTTATGGTACCGTCACTGTTTGCCTCCCAATGGCACTGGTAGCACTTGTCGTCTGTCAACTCCACTCCCTGCACATGATGGGAATTTCCGATGAACTGATTTACTACGGCGACTCTGTTGCCCTGCTGGACTGAATGGCAATCTATGCAACTTCCTGAGGGCTGGAAACCGTCAAGATGTTTATGGCATGTCCTGCAGTCCGCTCCGTCATTGTGCGACTGGCCGCCCGGCGCTGTGCCGTCTGCCTGATGGTGGTTTGTCTGTGAATGACACGTATTGCAGATATAGTTCTGCGTCTGCATGCCGGCAGGTTTATTGTTGTCGCTCGCAAAACTGTACTGGCCTGTGTAGGCCTCGAATGCCACGTTGTTACCTCTGATCATCGTTCTGATGAAACTCAGGTTCATCACACCACGGAAGTTTGTCTGTATGCTCATCGGGTTATGGCACTCTACGCATCTGATGTCCGCAAGAATTCCGGTTGTCGGGTCTATGTAGTTGTCGCTGTAATGCGTCTGCACCTTCTTGCTCGACCCGCTATTGCCCACTCCGTGACAGCCCAGGCACGCGCTGTTCGGTATGTTCGCATTCGGCACATACGTGTCCGCTGTAACGTGACATGTCTCGCACGCCTGTGCGTTATGCGGTGCAGGGACATCGATGACAGGGATAAACCCGTCTATATGCTGATGACACTGTCTGCAGTCAACTCCATTGTTATGATTCTGTCCGCCCGGAGCTGTCCCGTCGTTCTGATGATGGTTAGTCTGAGTATGACAGACCTCGCAAATCCCGTTGTACGGCGCTCCGCCGTCCGCAAAGCTGTTTGCTCCGCTATATGCCGTGAACACTACTGGCTTCGTCCTGATCGTGCTCCTGATGAATACCAGGTTGCTCTGCGTGCTCATCGGGTTATGACACTCTACGCATCTGATGTCCGCAAGAATTCCGGTTGTCGGGTCTATGTAGTTGTCGCTGTAATGCCGGTCCACTTTCTTACTCGACCCGGTATTGCCAACCCCGTGACAGTTCAGGCAAGCGCTGTTCGGTATATTCGCATTCGGGACATACGTGTCCGCTGTAACGTGACAGCTTTCGCATGACTGAACATCGTGCGGCGGTGGAACCGCTATTTCCGGCTGGAAACCTGCAATGTGCGGATGACACACTGTACAATTCACCCCGTCGTTGTGCGACTGTCCGCCCGGAGCTGTCCCGTCGTTCTGATGGTGATTGGTCTGAGTGTGGCAGGTATTACAAATGTAGTTTTGCGTCTGCATGTCAGCAGGCTTATTGCTGTCATTTGCAAAGCTGTACCGGCCCGTGTATGACTCAAAAGCTATGTTGTTCCCGCGGATTCTCTTTCTTACGAATTTCAGGTTTGTCATCCCGCGGAAATTTGTCTGTATGCTCATCGGGTTATGGCATGTCACACATTTAATATCCATGAGCTGACCTGTTGTCGGATCTATGTAATTATCGCTGAAGTGTCTGTCCACCTTCAGGTCAGAACCGCCTCCTGTCTTGCCCGGAGCTCCTGCTCCGTGACATGAGAAGCAGGCGTTATTTGGTATGTTCGCATTCGCGACATACGAATCCGGCGTAACATGACATACCGTACAGTCAAAGACATTATGCGGCGCAGGCGTTGTCACATTGTGCTGAAAACCTGCAGCATGCATATGGCATATGGTACAGTCAATGCCGTCATTATGACTCTGACTGCCTGGTGCAGTGCCGTCATTCTGGTGATGGTTCGCCTGTGTATGACATGTGTTGCAGATATAATTCTGCGTCTGCATATCTGCCGGCTTGTTCGAGTCGCTCGCGAAACTGTACTGGCCTGAATATGATTCAAAAGCTATGTTATTCCCACGGACCTGCGTTCTGATAAATTTCAGGTTTGTATTCCCGCGGAAATTCGTCTGCACGCTCATCGGGTTATGGCATTCAACACACCTGAGGTCTACGAGTGAACCTGTCATAGGGTCCGTGTATCTGATGCTATAGTGTGTTTCCACTTTTATAACGGAAGCTCCGTTTGTACCTGTCCCGTGGCAGAAATTGCACGCGCTGTTCGGGATATTCGCATTGGGCACAAACGTGTCCGGCGTTATATGGCATACCTCGCAGTCAAATACATCATGTGGCGGGGGCACGGATACACTCACATGGAAACCCACATTGTGCGGATGGCATGCTGTGCATCTCGTCCCGTCATTATGGCTCTGCCCGCCGGGGGCTGTGCCATCATTCTGATGATGATTGGTCTGAGTATGGCAGGTGTTGCAAACATAGTTCTGTGTTTGCATATCAGCAGGCTTCCCGCTGTCGTTCGCAAAGCTGTACAGCCCGGTCAGGCTTTCAAACGCTATATTGCTTCCCCTGATCGCTGACCTGACGAATTTCAGATTCGCGTTGCCTCTGAAGTTAGTCTGAACACTCATCGGGTTATGGCACTCAACGCATCTGATATTCATTAAAGACCCTGTGGTCGGGTCTGTGTATCTGGTGCTGAAATGTGTGTCAACCTTTATGTCGGAACCGCCTCCTGACTTGTTAGGAGCGCCCTGGCCATGACAGCCGAAACACGCGCTGTCAGGAATGGCTGCGTTCGGCACATATGTATCAGGGGTAACATGGCACACCGTGCAGTCAAAGGCATCATGCGGCGGAGGAGCTGCCCCAATGGGCTTGAAGCCTTCATTGTGCGGATGGCATCCCATGCAGTTGGTTCCGTCATTATGACCGATGTAATTCCCTGACCCGTTCAGATCGCCGGGCGCATTACCAGTCCTCCGGTGATGGTTGGTCCGGGTATGGCACATCTCGCATATGTTCTTGTTGAACGGCGGGCCGTCAGCAAATGATCCAACTCCTGTCGGTGCGGTAAACCTAATAAGTTCTTCCACACGCTGCCCTGTTGCTGCATTGTCAAAGCAGACATATTCCTTGATGTATTGTCCGTATGAGGTCATGTATGCCAGATTCTGCTCCTGCTGGTGCGGATTATGGCATGTTGAACAGCCGGGATTCCAGTTACCGTACTTTGTACCCACTACTGTTGATGAATGCAGCTTCACATTCGGCGCAGAACCATACCCGTAAGGCGGGGGCAGTGGATACTGTGCCTTCAACGTTCCATTGAGAGGGTCTGATGTATCTGACGGGTCTGCGTGGCAGCGCTGACACTGAAATCGCGTGTTGTCCTGGAAGTTGGCAGGATTGTGGCACTTGCCGCAGTCCAGGGCTCCGCTATTCGGATTAACAGTTCCATCAGGATTCAGAAGGGTAAAAAAGTGCGGCCCGTCTTTAGGCGATGATTTTGTTCCGCACGTCGGAGCCAGGCAGCGGGGCTCCACTGCGTCGGCTTTTGTATTGCAATTGTTGTCCAGACCGTCAGAACAGGTCGGATCTCCAAAGGGCCCTTCTGTCATGCCCGGATTTACATTCGGGTTGTTGTCATTACAGTCTCCATATTGCTGTCCGGTCATTACGCATATCGGGTAGCCGTCCTTGTCATTATCTACATCAGTCGAAAAGTCCAGTCTCCCGTCACAGTCATTGTCTTTTCCATCACATATCCGGACTGCTCCGGGAAATACTTTTGAGTCCGTATCATCGCAGTCCCCGGGAGCGGCTCCGCCCACGCATGGCCCCACTTCGCAGTAGCCGTCGCCATCGTTGTCCACATTGACGGGATTACACGCTGCATTATCTGCCCCATCGGTCAATCCGTTACAGTTATTGTCAATCCCGTCACTACAGGTAGGGCTGCCCGGAGGGCCTTCTGTCTGAGGAGCGCCTGCTGTACAGGTGTTTACAACTGCACCGCTCTGGCAGATATTCTGTCCGGTTGCAGCACATGCCCCCACTCCACAGGTTGTTCCTGTTGGGACATACTGGTCATCCGCAATTACATTACAGTTTTCGTCAATGCCGTTACAGTTAGCATCAGAGGCGCCGGGATTGATCCCTGCGTTGTTATCATTGCAGTCCACTGCCGAACCCTTGGGGCATGATGGATCACCGTTTGCTCCATATCCATCGCCATCATTATCAACACATGCGGTAAGGCATTTGGGATCATTGGCATCAGTAAGGCTATTGCAATTATTATCAATATTATCGCTGCATGTTGGTGATCCCATGGGTCCTTCCTGCTGAGGGACTCCGGGAGTACAGGTATTTATTACGACTCCGCTCTGACAGATATTCTGTCCGGTTGCAGCACATGCTCCCACTCCGCAGTTTGTTCCTGTAGGGACATATCCTTCATCTGCAGCGCCTGAACAGTTTTCATCGATCCCGTTACAGTTGGCATCAAGCGCTCCCGGATTAATCGCTGCATTAAAATCATGGCAGTCAAGTTGCGGGTTCGGGCAGAATGTGCTTGCAGGGTTGCCATAACCGTCGCCGTCCTTGTCCGTGCAAGGGTTCTGGCAGTCCAGATCTAAAAGATCGGTCCTATTGTCGCAGTCATTGTCAAGGCCGTCGCTGCAGAGCGCTGTTCCATATATTTCAGTGTTGCCGGGGAATATGTTGGGGTTGTTATCATTGCAATCACCAGCGCACCACGGTACCCCGTCCGCGTCATTATCAATATCAGTGCTGAAATCCATTCTCCCGTCACAGTCGCTGTCTTTTCCGTCACAGATACGCGGGGCGCCGGGATATACTTTGGGATCAGTGTTGTCACAATCTGTTTTGATCCCTTTGGGGCACGAAATATCACCGGGACTTCCGAACCCGTCTCCGTCGCTGTCAATACAAACCGCTGAAACAGAAACAGGAGAAAATAAAAATATCCCTCCCAGAAGAAAAATAATGCAGTACGTCAGCAAACAAGAGTTGCGTTGCATGTTAACCTCCTGATAAAACTTATTTTTATAAATGAACGACTACTTTGGTAAAAAAGAGTACGAGAATTGATCGTGTATTTATCAACTTATCAAATATAAATCCATGTGTCAATAAAAAATTTATCTAAAATCATAAATAATTTTTATTTATTTATAATTTTCATTAGAAAGTTGCAACTTTTTCGGATTACTGGATTGCGGGGTATTTTTCAGCAGGGTAAAACAATTACTACGAGAAAGTGCGTCAATCTGACAAAGAATTGAGGTGAGACCTTATCACAATGGTCTCACCTCATCCATTTCTTTGTGGCATCAGCAGGGATGCACATTTGCTGTTCCAACAAGCTTTGGCTTTACATAAGTAAATTTCTTCATCCACACACCTCCTTCCACTATTCTACTGCAAAATTTGACATTGCCTGTCAGCATGATATTACTTCTGTCACACTGAAACCTTTAATCTGAGGTCTCAGTGTGACTTAATTCGTCTTACCACTCAGTCACGTTATTCCACCACTCGTTCGGCCAGGTGCCTGCGGCTGTCGGAGTATCATGGCAGGTCGGATA
>QZKC01000051.1 GCA_003599425.1 Nitrospiraceae bacterium
CGGCTTGTCCGGAATCAAGCTTGTAAGGCTGATTCCCGACGCGCTTCGCTTGCGGGAATGACGTCTCAAACAGTTGTGCCACCATAACTGAGCGGTTACTTACCCATACATATTTTTCTTTACAACAGCACGTAAAGTCTATACAATTTAACTAACTGAAAAACACGGGAGAATATAACGTGATACGTGTCCCAAGCCCAAGTTACAGCATAACGGTCCGTGCGGAGATCGACAACCGTGTCGGCATGTTCTCAATGATCGCAAATGCCATCAGCATTGTCGGCGGGGACCTTGGCGCAATCGATATCGTCCGTGTTGAGAAGGGGAAGATCGTAAGGGATATTACGGTCAATGCGCGTGACGATAAGCATGAAAAGAAGATCGTCAATGCGATCAGGGAAATTGACGGGGTAAACGTCCTCAGGGTAATGGACAGGACCTTTTCTGTGCATGAGGGCGGCAAGATAGAGATCCACAACAAAGCATCCGTAAAGAACAGGGATGATCTTTCAAAGGTATATACTCCCGGCGTGGCAAGGATCTGCCATTATATCCATGAACATAAACAGCACGCATACCGCTACACGATAAAGGGCAATGCGGTCGCTGTGGTTACTGATGGCTCGGCAGTCCTGGGACTTGGCGACATGGGGCCTGAGGCAGCCATGCCTGTCATGGAAGGCAAGGCGATGATCTTCAAGGAGTTTGCCGGAATTGACGCCTTCCCTATAGCCCTGAAAACCAGGGATACCGAAGAAATTATAAGCACCGTAAAAAATATTTCCCCGGCCTTTGGCGGCATAAACCTTGAAGACATATCAGCTCCCCGATGTTTTGATATAGAAACGAAGCTGAGGAAAGAACTTGACATCCCGGTCATGCATGATGACCAGCATGGCACAGCAGTAGTCGTGCTGGCTGCTCTTATAAATGTGGCAAGACTGCTCAAAAAGAACATAAAAAAATTCAGAGTGGTCGTGACTGGCGCTGGAGCGGCAGGTTCTGCCACGGCAAGGATACTCCTGTCATTCGGGATACGGGACATCATAGTCTGCGACAGGCATGGCGCTGTTTATCATGGCAGGAGACAGGATATGGATCCTCATAAAAGGATGCTTGCTAAGGCAACCAACCCGCGAAAGATCAAGGGGAGCATTTCAGACGCCATGCATGGAGCATCTGTCTTCATAGGTCTTTCAGCTCCCAATATCATAACGCCTGATGATATCCGGAGAATGTCGAAAGAGCCGATCGTGTTCGCTCTCGCAAATCCGGATCCGGAGATCGCACCGGAGGAGGCCCTCCCGATCGTAAGGGTGCTTGCTACAGGCAGGTCTGATTATCCCAACCAGATAAACAATATGCTGAGTTTCCCCGGGATTTTCCGGGGGCTGCTGGATGCCAGGGCGCGCGGCATCAATGAAGAGGTGAAGTTTGCCGCAGCCATGGCCATTGCCCATACCCTCAAAGACGAGGAACTGCATGAAGACTATATCATACCCAGCGGTTTTGACAGAAAAGTTGTCTCAGCCGTTGCCCATGCAGTAACTGAAGCAGCAAGAAAGACCGGGCTTGCAGGAAAATAGGATGCTGCTGCTTTTCAAAAACACTGTCGGAAGAAAAATAGTCATGGCTGTCACAGGCCTTTTGATGTTCGGGTTTATCATTGGGCATCTTCTCGGAAATACCACGATCTTCACAGGCCCTGACGGGATCAATGCATATGCGGAGAAGCTGCGGAATCTTGGCCCGCTTATCTGGATTATGCGGGTAATAATGCTGGTCATGGTATCCCTGCATGTTTTCTTTGGTGTACAGATAACACTGGAGGACAATGCTGCAAAGCCGGGTTCTTACGCAATGAAAAGAAACCTCCGCTCAACGTTTGCGTCAAGGTCCATGATCTGGACCGGGCTTCTCATTGCGGGATATCTTATCTACCATCTTCTCCAGTTCACATTTCATGTGATAAACCCGGAGATCTCCTCCATGAAAAATTTTGACTCCCTTGGAAGGCATGACGTATTCAGTATGCTTGTGCACGGTTTCCAGAGTGTACTTGTCTCGTCGGTGTATATTGCAGCCATGATCGCTGTGGCTTTACATCTTGCTCATGGTATACAGAGTCTTTTTCAGACCCTTGGCCTGAACAATGACAGCTCGCTTCCAGCGATTGAAAAAGCAGGTTTGATAACTGCGGTTATTTTGTTTCTCGGTTATGTATCAATACCTGCTGCTATACTTGCGGGGATAGTGAAGTAGTGAACTTTCCCGCCACTGTGATGACGTGGCATCTTAAAATTTCCCCTCCCTTGACGGGAGGGGATGTAGGGGAGGGTGGAGAAGCATCTTAATCACCCCCACCCATACCCTCCCCCGTTAAGGGGGAGGGAGAAGTGAGGCAGCGTCAGGCTGCTGAAAAAAAATTTATAACATATTATTTGAAAAAAACTATATGATTCTGAACGGAAAATGCCCATCAGGCCCTCTCTCTGAAAAATGGGACAGGCATCGTCATGAACTGAAACTGGTCAACCCCGCCAACAAGAGAAAATACAGGATCATTGCGGTCGGCACTGGCCTTGCTGGAGCCTCCGCAGCCGCTACTCTGGGGGAACTCGGATATAATGTTGAGGCCTTCTGCTATCAGGACAGCCCGCGCCGGGGCCACAGCATCGCGGCACAGGGCGGAATTAACGCTGCAAAGAATTATCCGAATGACGGCGACAGCATTTTTCGCCTATTTCATGACACGATCAAAGGGGGCGACTTCAGGGCGCGTGAGGCAAATGTGTACCGTCTTGCGATGCTGAGCAATAATATAATCGACCAGTGCGTGGCGCAGGGAGTTCCGTTTGCGCGTGATTATGCCGGGTATCTCGATAACCGCTCATTCGGAGGCGCCCAGGTTTCGCGCACTTTTTACGCCAGAGGACAGACCGGGCAGCAATTATTGCTCGGCGCTTACGGGGCGCTCTCGAGACAGGTCAAAGCGGGTTCTGTCAGGCTTCATCCGCGCACAGAGATACTGGACATCGTTCTCATAGACCGTGAGGCAAAAGGGATCACAGTGCGCGATCTTGTCACTGGGAGGATAGATTGTTATACAGCAGACGCGATCTGTCTCTGTACCGGAGGCTATGCTAATGTGTTTTATCTTTCGACCAATGCAATGGGGTCGAATGTTACAGCAACATACCGGGCATATAAAAAGGGGGCTTTCTTCGCAAACCCCTGCTTCACGCAGATCCATCCGACATGCATTCCTGTGTCAGGAGACCATCAGTCAAAGCTCACGCTCATGTCGGAATCCCTGAGAAATGACGGCAGGGTGTGGGTTCCAAAAATGAAGAGTGATAAGCGTTCTGCCCATGAAATCCCAGAAGCAGAAAGGGATTATTTCCTTGAACGCAAGTACCCAAGCTACGGGAATCTTGCTCCCCGCGACATAGCATCACGCGCAGCGAAAGAAGTTTGCGATGAAGGCTTTGGGGCCGGCGGCAGCGGCGTTTACCTTGATTTTGCTGATTCGCTGCACCGTCTCGGCGAGGACAAGGTAAGAGAGCTTTATGGCAACCTCTTTGACATGTATGAAAAGATCACTGGAGAGAATGCCTATAAACAGCCGATGCGCATCTATCCGGCGCCTCATTACACCATGGGCGGACTATGGGTCGATTACAATCTCCAGAGCAATATCCCCGGTCTCTTTGTGCTTGGGGAAGCCAACTTCTCTGATCATGGCGCCAACCGGCTTGGCGCAAGCGCCCTCATGCAGGGACTGGCTGACGGGTATTTTGTTATTCCGTATACCATTGCTGATCATCTTGCACACACAACGCCCGTAAAAGCAGACACAGAACATTCAGAATTCAGAAAGTCCAGAGAAGATGTTGAGGCCTTTGCTAAAAAACTCCTCTCAGTAAATGGCAGAAAGACAGTGAATGAATTCCATCGTGAGCTGGGAAAGATCATGTGGGAACATGTAGGCATGGCAAGGAGTGAAGAGAGCCTGAAGCAGGCATTAAAGCAGATCCCCGCGCTTCGTGATGAATTTTGGGAAAATGTCAGGATACCCGGCAGCGGCTCTGAGTTGAATCAGGAACTGGAAAAGGCCGGGCGTGTTGCTGACTTCCTGGAATTCGCTGAGCTTATGGCACGCGATGCGCTCCACCGGAATGAATCCTGCGGAGGACATTTTCGGACAGAGTATCAGATGCCTGACGGAGAGGCAAAGCGTGACGATGAGAATTACTGCTATGTCGCGGCATGGGAGTTCAAGGGTGTTGACAATGAACCGGAGCTTCATAAGGAGCCTCTGAAGTTTGAGAACGTTGAACTTGCGGTAAGGAGCTATAAATAGTGCAAAAGACCGGAAGATCAAAAGTGCAGAAGCAGAACAAAGAAGGATAAATAATGGATCTCATATTATTTGTATGGCGGCAGAAAGGCCCGGATGAAAAAGGCCTGCTCGAACAGTTCGCTGCAAAAGACATCAGCCCTGAGATGTCTTTCCTCGAAATGCTCGATACAGTGAATGAAGGGCTCATCAAAGCCGCCAAAGAGCCCATTGCCTTTGATCATGACTGCCGCGAGGGGATCTGCGGCATGTGTTCACAGGTGATAAACGGGGTGCCCCATGGGCCTCAGGAAAAGACGACAGTCTGCCAGCTTCACATGAGGAATTTTAAAGATGGTGATTCCATTTATATTGAGCCGTGGAGGGCCAGGGCCTTTCCGGTGATAAAAGACCTGATCGTGGATAGGAGCGCATTGGACCGCATTATCCAGGCAGGCGGATATATATCTGTTCATACCGGCGGCGTGCCTGACGCCAATGCCGTACTTATATCAAAAGATAATGCGGATACGGCCATGGACGCATCCGAGTGTATCGGCTGCGGCGCATGCGTGGCAGCATGTCCTAATGGTTCAGCAATGCTTTTCACCGCTGCAAAGGTAACCCACCTTGCCATGCTTCCACAGGGACAGATCGAAGCAGCACGACGTGTATGTATCATGACCGAGGCAATGATGAAGGAGGGCTTCGGCAACTGCAGCAATCATTACGAATGCCAGGCTGCCTGTCCCAAAGGCATCAGGGTGCAGTTCATCGCGAAGCTCAACAGGGAATTCATCAAGGCGCAGATAAAAGATTCGGGCAAAAGAAATCAGTGAGCAATTGGCGTCGGGTCTTGAATTTTGGCGTTAAAAGGAGTTTCCTTATGTTAGGATTCACACTTCCTTCATAGTTTTATTGTATAGTGGATAAATGGGATGCTGACTCAGATTTTAAAAGGTTATTCCCTGCCTACGCTAAGAGCCCAACCTTTTAACTTCAGCCATGTCCCCTCATGGGTCAGCATCCTCTTCTATTTCTTTCTTGCTTATTAATCATGCTTTGAAGTTGTTCGTTTCAATCATTATCCCCCGTAAAAATAGTCCCTTCAGCAGTCCTCGTTCAAGGGATCTAATATATCCTGTAAAAATTAACGGTGCACGCGGTTATTATGGTAAAATTATAAATTCAAGAAGAAATTGTTAATAAAAGAATAGATGAAAAAGAAAATCTTTCTGACATTGATTTGCCTGATACTGTTGATTGCTGTCCTCGGCGGGATCAAGGCGCTGCAGATAGGCAGGATGATCGAGGCCAGCAGCCAGTTTGTCCAGCCTCCGGAACCGGTAACCGTTGCAAAGGCCGTGTCAGTCTCATGGGAAGCTGTACTTCCCTCCATAGGGAGCCTGACAGCAGTACAGGGAGTCACTGTTGCCGCGGAACTGCCCGGTAAAGTAGTCGAAATAGTTTTTTCTCCAGGCTTAAGGGTCAACAAAGGGGATTTGCTGCTGCGTCAGGATACATCCTCTGAGGAAGCACAGCTTCCAGGGGCTGAGGCCTCACTGACCCTTGCCCGGCAGAATATTTCCCGCGTCCAGGCGCTTATCACCGAAGGGCTGGTCACCAGGGCAAGACTTGATGCGGAACAGGCAAGTTTCCAGCAGGCGCAGGCTGCGGTAGACGACCTGCGCAGTCAGATCGCCAAGAAAACCATCCGCGCACCTTTCAGCGGCCGGCTGGGCATCAGGCTGGTAAACCTGGGGCAGAGCCTACGCGCAGGAGATGAGATAGTCTCGCTGCAGACACTCAGCCCGATCTTCGTTGATTTCCAATTGCCGCAACAGCATATGAATCAGCTCCGTCGGGGTTTGCCTGTACGGGTGTATGCCGACAGCCTTCCTGACCGGCAGTTGAGCGGTGAGATCACTGCGGTCAATCCGCAGGTAAATGCTACTACCCGGTCCATCGGCGTGCAGGCGACGCTGCTAAATGCAGAGGAACTGCTTCGTCCCGGTATGTTCGTCAGTGTGGAAGTGGTGCTTCCGAAATTGCAGACCGTGCTTTCGATCCCGGCTACCGCTGTGCTCTACGCGCCCTTTGGCGATTCGGTCTTCATTGTAGAGGAGAAGCAGGAAGAAGATGGCAAAAAACATTTTTCACTGCGCCAGCAATTCATACGTCTTGGCGAGAAACGCGGCGACTTTGTAAGCGTACTATCCGGCTTGAGTGAAGGAGAAAATGTGGTCAGCACCGGGGTCTTCAAGCTGCGCAATGGCCAGACAGTGGTGGTCGACAACAGCCTGGCCCCTGAGTTCAGGCTGAACCCGCAGCCGGAGAATAACTGATGAGATGAAATTTACCGACCTGTTTATCCGCCGCCCTGTGCTGGCGATGGTCATCAACCTGCTAATCATAATTGCCGGCCTGCAGGCGATCCGCACACTCAATGTGCGCCAGTACCCGCGCAGCGAGAATGCTGCAGTCACAGTAACTACTGTCTATGTTGGAGCCAGCGCCGAACTGGTGCGTGGCTTCATAACTACTCCATTGGAAAGGGCTATCGCTGCTGCTGACGGGATAGACTACATCGAGTCACAGAGCAGCCAGGGACTTTCAACGATCAATGTGCGGCTTAAACTTAATTACGATGCCATCAAGGCCCTGTCCGAGATAAGCTCCAAGGTAGACCAGGTACGCCGCGACCTGCCGCCAGAGGCTGAGGTGCCGACCATTAACGTCGAATCAGCGGACAGCCGCTTTGCCTCGGCCTATCTGAGTTTTACCTCTGATATTCTTGCCCAGAACGAAATTACCGATTACCTTGTGAGGGTGGTCCAGCCGCGTCTCTCAGCCCTTGAGGGGGTGCAGCGTGCCGATATTCTCGGGGCGCGGACCTTTGCCATGCGCATCTGGCTTAAACCGGAGCGGATGGCGGCACTCAATATCAGCCCGGTTCAGGTGAGGCAGGCCCTTTCTGCCAATAACGTACTTTCCGCGCTCGGACGCACCAAGGGGTCGCTGATCCAGGTCAACCTCACAGCCGATACAAACCTTACAAGTGTCGGAGAATTCAAGCGCCTGGTCATCCGCGAACAGGATGGTGCGATCGTGCGGCTGGAGGATATTGCTGAGGTCGCATTAGGCGCCGAGGATTACGAAGCCGAGGTCCGTTTTTCCGGACAGACCGCAGTGTTCATGGGGATATGGCCTCTTCCCAATGCCAACTCTCTTGATGTCATCAAACGCGTCCGCGCTGAAATGGAAGCGGTACAGAAGGACCTGCCGGGAGGTATGCAGGCCCGAATCGCCTATGACGCCACGGCCTACATCGACAACGCGATTAAGGAGGTCATTATAACTTTGAGCGAAACCCTGCTGATCGTAGTGATCGTCATCTTTCTTTTCCTCGGTTCGCTGCGTTCAGCCTTTATTCCTGTTATTGCGATTCCGCTATCTCTGATAGGCGCAGTCTTTCTGATGCAGGTCTTTGGCTTTACCATCAACCTGCTGACGCTGCTGGCTGTTGTCCTCTCTGTAGGACTGGTAGTTGATGATGCTATCGTTGTCGTTGAGAATGTTGAACGGCATCTAAGAGAGGGAGGAACCCCTTTTGACGCGGCTATACTCGGCGCCCGCGAACTGATCGGGCCGTTGATAGCCATGACCATTACCCTGGCAGCGGTCTATGCGCCGATCGGCCTGCAAGGCGGCCTGACCGGCGCTCTGTTCCGTGAATTCGCATTTACACTGGCAGGCGCGGTGACCATTTCCGGCATTGTCGCGCTGACCCTTTCGCCGATGATGTGTTCCCGTCTCATGAGACCGGGGATCGGGGAACGGGGACTTGCCGGCCGCATCTCCCGCGACTTCGGACGTTTGCGCAACTTTTACGGCCATATCCTCGACTTCAGTCTGCACAGCAGGCCGGCGGTCTATCTGGTATGGGTGGTGATCGGCCTGCTCGCGGTCCCCATGTTCATGATGTCCCCGGTGGAACTTGCCCCGATGGAGGACCAGGGGGTCATCTTCGGTATCGTTGATGCTGCTGCCAATGCAACCCTCGACCAGACGAGCCAGTATACTGCGGCTGCCAACCGCGCCTTTCTGAGCGTGTCGGAGACCAATTTTACTTTTCAGATCACCTTCCCCAGCTCTGGTTTTGGAGGCATGGTGACCAAGCCCTGGGATGAGCGGAAGCGGACCGTATTCCAGATACTTCCGGAGGTACAGCAGAAGCTGTTTGCGATCCCCGCGATCCGCATGTTCCCGGTGACTCCGCCGGCGTTGCCGGGCGGTGGTGATTTCCCTGTCGAGTTCATTATTGCCTCCACTGCCGAACCGCAGCAGATCCTGCAGTTGGCCGAGCAGATCCAGTTCAAGGCGATGCAGAGCGGCATGTTTGCCTTTCCGCCGGTTATTGATGTCAAGATCGACCAGCCTCAGGCTGAGTTTGTTATTGATCGTGACCGCGTTGCTGCTTTGGGGCTAAGCCTGCAGCAGGTGTCGAACGATCTGGGGGCCATGGTCGGCGGCAACTTCGTCAATCGTTTTGATATAGCAGGCCGCAGCTACAAGGTGATCCCTCAGATCCAGCGTGTTGACCGCCTCAACCCGGACCAGCTTCAGCAGATATATGTAAGCGGGCCCAACGGCGAGCTGGTGCCGCTTTCGACCGTTGCCACAATCCGCAATTCGACTGTCCCGCGCTCACTCAATCGTTTCCAGCAGCTCAATGCAGTGAAGATCAGCGGTGTTTCGGTCCGGCCGCTCGACGAGGCGCTTCGATATCTCGAGGACGAGGCAGCGAAGGCGCTCCCAGAAGGTTACGTACTTGACTACACCGGCGAGTCCCGCCAGTTGCGCACTGAAGGGAACCGGTTTCTTCCAGCCTTCGGGTTGGCTGTGATCCTGATCTTTTTGGTCCTTGCAGCGCAGTTCAACAGCTTCCGGGACCCCTTCGTCATCCTTGCCGGATCAGTGCCGCTGGCGATGTTCGGCGCGCTGATATTCACTTTTCTGAAGATGCCCGACCCGAACATCCCTTTCTGGACCAGCGGGTGGACCACTACGCTCAATATCTATTCACAGGTCGGGCTGGTGACCCTGGTAGGGCTCGTGTCAAAGAACAGCATCCTGATTGTCGAGTTTGCCAATAAGGCGCAGGAGCGCGGCCTTGACAAGCTCTCAGCAGTCCGTGAAGCTGCGCTTACCCGCCTGAGGCCGATCCTGATGACAACTGCCGCCACCATAGCAGGGCATTTTCCGCTTACCCTTGTCAGCGGCGCAGGCGCAGCAGCGCGAAATTCGATCGGTCTGGTGCTGGTCGGAGGCATGGCCATCGGCACCCTGTTCACCCTCTTTGTCGTGCCGTCCATCTACATGCTTGTGGCAAAAGACCATTCAAAAGATCACAAGGCTTAACCCTGATTATTCAATATTTGCACTGTAAATTTTCATGCGTGTAAATGTAAATCGTTGCTTCTATTTTTTTCTGCTATATAAAAAATTTATATTGCAATCAGTTTTATTGTGTGGTATTAATATCTCATTCGCATATAACACTAACTACAGGAGGATACTATGAAACGTCTCTCACTTGTTATGGTTTTCTGCTTCCTTGCGGGCCTTTTCACAACCCCCCTTTTTGCAGCGGACAATTTTGAATTAAGCATCCCTCTTCCTCTCACAGGAGGTCAGGCGAAGTTCGGTGAGATGGAGAAAAAATCATATGAAATAGCAGCGGAGGAGATCAACGCCGCAGGCGGTATAAAAGGCAAAAAGGTTGTACTCTCGTTTGAAGACTCTCAGGGCAAGCCGGAGATTTCAAGAGCAATAGCGGAAAAGCTCATCGACGTCAAAAAGCAGCCGTTGATCGTCGGCGATTATAGTTCATCATCATCCAAGGCCATCGCAGCAGTAGCTGAAGAGAGGAAAACGCCTTATCTTGTAGTGACCGGCGCTGCTGACGACATAACCCAGCAGAACTATAAATATGTGTTCCGTTTAAATCCCTCGACCGCGTACTACTCAAGCGGCCTCATGTCATTCATGAACGAGGTGGTAAAACCAAAGACAATTGCGATCCTCTACGAAAGCTCTGACTTCGGTACTTCCGGAGCGAAGGACATGGAAACCCAGGCTGCAAAAGTGGGCATGAAGGTGCTTGTTAGCGAGAAATATGAAAAAGGCGCGGTCGACTTCAAACCGATCCTTTCAAAAGTTAAGGCAGCACAGCCCGATGTCATATATATGGTTTCCTATGTCATGGACGCATCACTTCTTATGAAGCAGATAAAGGAACTCAGGATCGACACAAAATTATTTGCGGGAGGCGCAGCCGGGTTTGCGATACCTGAATTTATTGATAACGCAAAGGATGCTGCGGAATATGTGGTAACTTCATCTCTCTGGTGCACTATGGCGACGTATCCTGGAGCTAAAGAATATGGAGAAAAATACAAAAAACTATATGGCGACTTCCCGTCGTACCATGGCGCCGAAGCATATTCAGCGCTTTATATTGTCAAGGATGTGCTCACAAGGGCGAAATCATGGACTCCGGAAGATATTCGAACTGCGATGAAAGCCACTGATATGATGACGGCATTTGGGCCTATCAAATTTGAAGACAGGGACGGATACCAGAACCAGAACTTTATGGACACCCTTGTGCTTCAGGTCATCAATGGCGAACATCACTGTATCTGGCCGGAAAAGTACGCGAGCAAAAAATATATGTATCCCATCCCTAAGTGGAGGGACAGGAAGTAGCGGGGACAGACTTTGTTTTTATGCAAGTTAATATTTGGTATTAGTTGCATACAGTGCAGTCTGCCTCTGAATTTCTATAATCGACAAATTTTTTAATTTTGTCTTCAACCTTACCGGATTCTTGGTATGGTTAAGTTTTAACACAAGATTCTACTCTCTTTTTAAGAGGTGTCGTATAGAAATTCTTCGACAGCCTTCACTATATGCGTAGCTTAATCCAGTTCACCATGAATTAAGGAGAACATCTTGACGTCAGTTCAGATAGAGGTCTTCCTGCAAACCTTGATAGCCGGGCTTCTCCTCGGCGGGCTTTATGCCCTTATCGGGCTGGGCATGACCCTCATCATGGGGGTCATGAAGATAATAAACCTCGCTCACGGCGAACTCATGATGGTGGCAATGTACATTGCCTACTGGATGTTCGTCCTCTTTCACATCGACCCGTATCTGTCTATTTTCATAGCGACCCCGATACTGTTTTTGATAGGTATTGCGCTGCAGAAATTCCTTATCAACCCTGTGCTCAAGGTAGAGTCTATCCTGCCGGAGAATCAGGTCATTCTCACGGTCGGCATCGGCATGGTGCTGGCGAATCTTGCCACACTTTTTTTCAAATCCGATTACCGCTCAACACCTGTTGATTACGCGACCAATGCATTTTACCTGAGTGATTTCTGGAAGACATCTCCCATTGAACTCTCCCTGTCGGTGCCCTGGACCGTCTCGTTTGTCTTTGCAGTTATCATCACTATCTCTTTATGGTTCTTCCTTGCGAAGACAGATACGGGAAAGTCCATAAGGGCCACTGCGCAGGATACTGACGCAGCGCTCCTCATGGGGGTGAATGTAAAACTGATGCGTGTGGTAACGTTCGGCATCGGAGCCGGGCTTGTCGGCGCGGCCGGCTGCCTCTTCCTGCCTATCTACTATCTGTTCCCTTCGTTAGGCGGGCAGTTCACCCTGATCGCCTTTGTTATTACAATACTTGGCGGCCTTGGCTCTACCATAGGAGCAATAATCGGCGGCCTGATCCTGGGGGTCTTTGAATCCATGACAGCGACCTATGTCGGAATGGGATGGGCGCCTGTAGGCAGATTTGTAATATTCGTGGTCTGCCTCATATTCCTGCCCGGAGGCGTGGCATCGATCCTGAAGAGAAAGAGGCTGGGGAAATGAAAAGATATCTGCCTCTTATCATACTGGCAATTCTTGCTGTTCTTCCCGTGATCGGATTGAGCACATATATGATGCACATCCTTATCCTGGTCATTATGTGGTCGGTTATCGGCATGTCATGGAACCTCCTCGGTGGATACTGCGGACAGGTTTCTTTTGGCCATGCCGCCTACTTTGGAGTTGGCGCTTATACTGCCGGCGTCCTCTATTCCAAATTCGATCTTTCTCCATGGTGGGGACTTCCCCTGTGCGTTGTTGTGGTTGCCCTGTTTTCCCTTGTCCTCGGTTTTATAGTGCTCAGGCTCAGGGGGCCGTTCTTTGCGCTCGCAACTCTCGCAAGCGGCGAGGTCATGAGGATAACAGCAGAGAACTGGGTCGATTTTACAGGTGGCACCATGGGGATATTGATACAGAGAAGGACATGGGTCGAGAAGACATGGTATTTCTACATCATACTCATCATAGCAGCATTGACATTTTTCATGATAAAGAAACTCGTGGAGTCAAAGCTCGGATATTATTTCGTTGCGATAAGGGAAGATCAGGACGCTGCTGAATCGCTCGGAATTAATACTACGTTATATAAGACGATAGCATTATGCATCAGCGGTGTCATTACCGGTATTGCGGGTGCATTTTATACAAATTATATGGGGTACATCGACCCGCATGTTGTCTTTGCTTTGCATGACATATCGATCATAACCATCATGATCGTCATGGTAGGAGGCGTTGCCACATTTTGGGGTCCCTATGTCGGCGCCCTGATCATGGTTCTCCTTGCCGAATATATCAGGTCAATACCGGGTCTCGGCGCTGCCCATCAGACCTTCTTCGGTATCCTGCTGATCGTTATCATCATCTTCCTGCCCAACGGCATAGTAGGTGATTTTCAGAAGCTCAAGAGACTTGTTGGTCTGAGGAGGGCCTCGGGATGAGCCTTCTCCAGGTAAAAGGAGTTTCCATGTTCTTTGGCGGCCTTGCTGCCATAAGCGATGTCTCCTTTGACATTCAAAAGGGAGATATCCTTGGCCTCATTGGACCGAACGGAGCCGGGAAGACAACAATGTTCAATGTGGTGAACGGTTTTTATGCCCCGTCAAGAGGTGAAGTCTTTTTTAAGGGGAAGAAGATATCAGGACTGAAACCCCATCAGATCTGCAAATTGGGCGTGGCCCGGACCTTTCAGGTCGTGAAACCCCTGCAGAGGATGAGCGTTCTTGATAATGTTATCGCCTCTGCATATTTAAGGGTAAATAACAGGGGGGAAGCGGAAGATATAGCCAGGGAGAAGATAAAGTTTACCGGCCTGCATGATGACGTGAATGTAATTTCAAAGGGGCTGCCTCTCGGCAAAAGAAAGAAGCTTGAGATCGCGCGGGCCCTCGCGACACAGCCCGAGATGCTTATGCTTGATGAGTCTTTTGCAGGACTGAACCCGGCAGAACTCGACGAGTCCATCGAGATCATCAGGAAGATAAAGGAAAGAGGCATAACCATTATGATCATAGAGCACCACATGAAGGTCATCATGGCGATCTCAGACCGGATCGTTGTTTTGAGTTATGGCCAGAAATTAGCGGAAGGGACACCTAATGAAATAGGAAACAACCCCCTTGTTGTAGAGGCTTATCTCGGAGAGGCAGAAAGTGCTTGAGGTAAAGAATATAGATGTCTTTTACGGTGATGTCCAGGTGATCTGGGATGTTGCCTTTGAGGTAAAGAAGGGCGAAGTAGTCGCCCTGATCGGCGCTAACGGAGCAGGGAAATCGACTACGCTTAAGACCGTTGCCGGCATACTTAGACCCAAAAAAGGAGAGATCACTTTTGAAGGCGTATCGATCAATAAAATCGAACCGTATAAACTCATAGAAACGGGGCTTGCCCTCTGTCCTGAAGCAAGGAGGCTCTTTGTTGAGATGACCGTGGAGGAAAATCTGGATATGGGTTCTTTGAGGGGAGAGGCAAAGAAACAGAGACAGAAGACAAAAGAAATGGTATTTGACTTGTTTCCGAGACTTAGTGAACGGAGGAGGCAGCTTGCCGGCACCTTAAGCGGCGGAGAACAGCAGATGGTCGCTGTAGGAAGAGGGTTAATGGCATTGCCGAAATTGCTGATGTTTGATGAACCGTCATTGGGACTCGCACCGATCCTGGTCCGTGAAATATTCGATGTGATAAAAAAGATAAGGCAGGAGGGGACCACGGTTCTCATTGTCGAGCAGAACACCAAGCAAACTCTTTCCATCGCTGACAGGGCATATGTGCTGGAGACAGGAAAGATAACGCTTCAGGGAACGGGGCAGGCGCTGCTCAATGACGAGCATGTGAAGAAAGCGTATCTGGGGGTGTGAGGGTTGGCTGACAACGTGAGCAGGCATATATTTTTCTGGCTGCAGGCATGACTCTAAAGACATCTTGAAAGCGATGGGATAATTAATATTGCCTGCTTGCCTGAAAATGTCATTCTCGCTCGTCGGGAATCTTTTTTTGGGAGGGATTCCAGATAAGCGTCGATGACCGGCAAGGCATCGCTCAATATGTTTTTTCGCCATACCTGCCGCCAGTTCATAACTAGTTCCAGTTAATGAAGGAGGTTCAACATGTTTGTATCCGACTGGATGACAAAAAAAGTAATAACGGTCAGTCCTGATGACAGCGTGACTGATGCAATAAAGCTCATGAAGGAAAAGGGGATAAAACATCTCCCTGTTCTGAAGGATGACAAGCTCAAAGGCATAGTGTCTGACAGGGACATAAGGGAGTTCTCTCCGTCCAAAGCCACAACGCTTGATGTCTACGAGATGCATTACCTCGTTGCAAAGACAAAGGTCCGGGATATCATGAAAAGTAAAGTTATAACTACTACGCCTGATACGCCTGTTGAAGAGGCCGCCATGGTCATGCATGATAAAGAGATAGGATGTTTGCCTGTAATGGAAAGCAGCAAACTTGCAGGCATCATATCAGACATGGACATTTACAGAGTCCTTATAGACATTACAGGGGTAAGGCATGGCGGGCACCGGTTGTATATGACTATTGAAGACAGGCCCGGTTCGATAAAAGACGTTGCTGACATCATACGAAAGCACGGGTTTGGCCTGCAGAGCGTCCTGACATCCTATGAAGGTGTTAAGGCAGGACACAGGGATATCGTTATCAGGACAAAAGGTACTGGGGATTTCAGAAACCTCAGGGCAGAGCTTGAAGGGACTTTTGATAATGTGAGGATAAAGAAGGGCTGAAGAAGAGTGGAAGTCAGAAGGCTATGAGTTGCATCAGGCAAATATTTGTTTGTTGAGAACCATACAGGCAGTCCTCATCTCCTGATTCATGTATAATACCTGCATGCCAAATGGAGGTTCCTCTTGAACATAGCCGTCTTTGGGATCGGCAATATACTTCTCAGTGACGACGGCGTAGGCGTGCATGTTGTCAACAAGCTGAAAAACGAATACGAGTTGCCGTCATCTGTGGAACTGATTGACGGCGGGACCAAGGGGCTTGATCTCATGCCAATGTTCGAAGGCAGGGACAAGGTATTGATCATCGATGCGGCAAATTTCAAAAAAGAACCGGGAACCATAGACACGGTTGAGGGTGATAAGATCCCGGCCTTCCTGAGCGCAAAGCTCTCTGTTCACCATATAGGGCTCCCTGATATGCTGTTCGTCGCCCGTCTGATGGAGACTACCCCAAAAGAAATGTGCCTTATAGGCATACAGCCCAAATCCATGGAGACAGGGACCGACCTGTCAGATTCGGTTCAGACAAAACTGGAAGCCCTGACCGAGAAAGCTGTACAGAAGCTGATAGAATGGGGTGTAGAGGCGCGACGGAAGTAATCCTGCCAAAGCATTCTATAAAGGCAGCGGGCAGAGACGCCTTCAAAACCTCTATAATGCAACAGATTGGTTGAAATCCACATATCTGGGATGATACATAAAACAATACCGCTCAAGACTGACGACAATAAATATTCAAAGGTGTTGCTATAGAGCTTTTAAAGGCGTCTCTGCCCGCTGCCGGAAGTTATTAAATGCATTCCCCCGCTTAACAAATTTTCCTTATACCGCCATTAGTTGAGGTTGTATCTCAATAATTTCCTGATAGAATTTAGGTATGGAAAGGGATATTATCGGGAGCGTCATCGAGGTCGAGGAGGAGATCAGGAAAAAGCTTGAAGCTGAGGAGAAGAAGGCCCGCGAATGGCTTGAACAGGTCAGGAATGACGCGGAGCAGGAAATAAAAAGAGAAGAAACATCTATTCAGCAAGATTTCGCTGAGACAATACAGAATGAAAAGGCGGCCGCAGAAAAAGAGGCCTCTGAAACGCTGAAGGGCGTAAAAGACAAAGCTGGGAGGCTTGACGTTCTCACAGATACTGTTTTAAACGAGATCATTTCAAGGCATATCATCATGATCCTCCCTGGAGAAGGCCATGATAGTCCTGATGTCAAAAGTTGAAATCGCTGGACACAAAGAACTTCTTGAAGATGTCCTCTCTGAATTGCAGCAGTCCGGCTCTCTGCAGATCGACCCGAATACCGCCGGTTTCATCAAAAAAGAAGACAGGGCCTATATAGAGTCTTTTTTGCCGGACGACAAGACCTTGTCTGAGCGGGTATTCCTTGAGGATATCAGGTCCAAGATCATGGAGCTCTTCTCGTGTCTCCCTTTCATCCCCTCAAAACGGAGCTATATTGAACCGCGCCCGATTATCGATACGATTTATAACAACCTGCAGGGACACCTCGCCATGTGCAGGGAGTTGACTGAAAGAAGAGACAGGCTGCAAAAGGAGATCGATGAGGTCAACCGCTACACAGCTTTTCTTGACGCAGTGGAGCCCCTTCTGAAAGATGTGAAAGAAACCCCTGACGTTGACTTCATCGGCCTCATCCTGAAAAACATGGATTCACTGAAAGTGCTTAGCACCTTTTTGAGGAGGCAGACCGATGAAAAATTTGAGATCCTCACAGCTCCGCTGTCCGACGGCTCGCTGGCAGGACTTATTGTTGTCGCAAAGCCTCTTGCTGAAAATATTAAAAGAGGATTGGGCGACAGGGACATTCCTGAACTCTCATTCCCTCCCTCCTGCGCCGGCCTGACATTCCCCGAAAAGTTATCCTGCCTCAGAAAGAGAAGCTCCGAAATACTTGATGAGCTGGATGCGGTCAGCATGCAGATGGACAGCTTTGCAGGCAAGTGGGGTTCGATCTACAGAAAGACCCTGGAATGGGTAAACGGGCGTCTCGCCGTACTTAAGGCTGCGGGATCGGTGTTTGAATCTGAAATGTGCTTTTTTATTTACGGGTGGATGGCATCCGCTGAAGTGAACACCCTTAAGCAAAAACTCGAACAACAGTTCTCAGGGAGGGTCTTCCTCGAAGAGCTGGAGCTTCGCGAGGAGGATTTTGAGAGAATACCGGTCATGCTGAAGAACCCGGCTTATTTCAAACCATTTGAGCTTTTCACAAAACTTCTTCCACTGCCCCGTTACACATCATATGATCCCACACCCTTCATAGCTGTTTTTCTCCCTGTCTTTTTCGGGATGATCCTGGGTGATGCGGGCTACGGGCTGGTACTGATGACGGCTTCATACTTCCTTTACAGGAAATTCAGGGACAGGGAATATATGCGCGACGCCGCGAAGATACTTTTCTTATCCGCCGCGTACGCAGTTGTCTTTGGCGTCATTTATGGTGAATATTTCGGCGATCTGGGGCATACCCTGTTCGGACTGAAACCGCTGTTCGTTGAAAGGCGCACTGCTGTTATTCCCATGCTGTATTTCGCGATCACGGTCGGAGTGGTCCATGTGCTCCTTGGGAGCGCACTCGGGCTAATCAGCGCCATGAAGAAAAAGGAAAAGAAGCATGCCCTGGCACGGGTGCTGCAAATTGCCATGATCATGTTCCTGCTGAGCCTTGTTGCGTCGCTGTTCGGTTTGTTCCCCAGGCTGCTGACGAGGCCGCTTATTTTAACTATATTATTTTTCACCCCGTTCCTCCTGTTCACCGGCGGGATACTGGCCCCGTTAGAGCTCATAAAGAGCATCGGGAACATCATATCCTACGCGAGGATCATGGCCATCGGGCTGACATCGGTGCTGCTTGCCTTTGTTGCCAACCGTCTTGCCGGTATGACAGGGGACATCGTCATCGGAATTTTCGTTGCGGGTTTTCTTCATCTGCTGAATATTGTCATCGGCGTATTTTCTCCCGCTATCCATTCGCTCAGGCTTCACTATGTCGAATTTTTCAGTAAATTCATAGAACCGGGAGGAAGAAGATTTGAACCCTTGAAGAAAGAGGAAGAGGAGGAGATATTATGGAAATCGAAAAAGTTCTTTTAGCCTTTGCTGCCGCGCTTGCCATCGGGCTTTCGGCCCTCGCAACCGCCTGGGCCCAGTCAAAGATAGGCGCTGCCGGAGCCGGAGCCCTGGCGGAAAAGCCTGAGTTGACCGCCACGATCATTATCCTTATCGCCATCCCAGAGACCATGGTGATCCTCGGTTTTGTCGTTGCGGCGATGATCTTGTTTGGGGTTTAGCCAGGTATGGGATACGAAGAATTGATCGCTTACCTCCGTGCTGAGGCGGACAACAAAATTAAAAAACTTTGGGATGACTCGCATGCCGAAGCAGAGAAGATCCGGAGTGAAATGTCTGAACGTCTCGTGAATATGCGGCAGGAACACGGGAAAACCTTGGGTGAAGCCGTTCATAAAATACGAAACGATATTTTTTTTGAAGCGCAGAAAAAGGCGAGAGAGATAAAACTCATCTCCGAACAAGACATCTCACGCAGGCTGTTTTCACTGGCTGCCTCGCATCTTTCCCTGCTGAGAAAAGAAAGGTATGAAGACATATTCTCAGCGCTTGCGCGCGAATTGCCTTCCCCGCACTGGAAGCAAGTGAGGGTCAGCCCTGGTGACTCGGGATTAGCGCGCAGACTCTTCCCGGATGCCGCGATCATCCCTGATGACAGCATTTACGGAGGACTGGAGGTTTGCTCTGAAGATGCAAAGATATGCGTCGCAAATACATTCAACAAAAGATTGCAGCGCGCCTGGGAGAACATTCTCCCCGCCATAATGAGAGACATTTATCAGGAGACATCGCATGAGAGACATTCTCCAGTCAGATAAGGACAGAGGTTATCCAACAGAGTATCTGCTTGCGAGACTCATGGGAAGAAGGACGCGGTTTCTGAAAAACTGGGATGATATCATAGTTTCTCCTGAACCGTTGGCGATCCTTTCCCAGCCTCCCTTCGGAGAATTTTTTGCCAGGCATTCTCTGGACGGCGCCTGGAAATGGGCCCTCGCTGAATATGGATGGGTATACCGGCAGATGAATGCTGAATTAAGGGAATGTTTCATGCCTCTCTTTCTGTATCTGGAACTTCAGACCCTGATAAGATGCCTCCGCCACAAGATACGGCAGACGCAGGAACACACAATAAAAATCCTTCTGTCCAACAGTCTCCTTTCGAACAGGATAAAGGGCATTGTGACAAAAGAGACAGATGTGCCCGCAATCCTGAAACAGTTTAACAGGAAGATATTTCATGGCCTCGTTACGAGTGTTCCGCTGCCTGATGTTTACGCTAAAAAGGGATTGGGCGGGCTGGAGCAGGAACTGACAGCGGGGATCCTTAAAAAGATAATGTCTTCAAAACTCCGTGCAGTTGTCCGGAAGTTTTTCATATACCTTATCGATGCAAAAAACATTGTTGCCGCGCAGAAGCGGCTGAGGTGGAATATGCCTGCTGAGTCCTCGTTTATCAGAGGCGGCTCTGTCCGGGAATCTTTTCTCAGGAGTATATTGCGCAACAGCGGCCTGTCCGGACTGCATCAGTTTGCTGTCAGGAAGGCCGGCATTTTGCCTCAGGGAGAATCTTACGACAGTCTTGAGATCATCCTTCACGCAGGGCTGTATAAACAGGTCCGCATCATGGCAGGAGACTGTTCAGCAACAGGGCTGCTGCTGCACTATCTGTGGAGCATCTATGTTCAGGCGCACAATCTCAGCATCATCCAGTATGGCAGAGGGATCGACAGGGACATCCTGAGGAGAGAACTTATCATATTATGAAAAAGATCATATTCATAACGCCCCGTGATGCCGAATACGGTTTCAGTCTTGCTGGCGTTGAGCACCATGCCGTAGACGATAAAGATGCAAGGCAGGTCCTTCAGAAAATGATAAGCGATGCAGATGCAGGAGTAGTGGCTGTCGATGAACGGTTGCTGAAGGACTATCCCTGGGAAAAACTGAAAGAGCTTGAATCTTCATTTCAGGGCGTCTTCCTCGTCCTTCCCTCTCCTGAACGCGCTGCTGCCGGGATCGAAGATTATGCGTCGCGCCTCATCCGGCAGGCGATAGGATACCATGTGAGATTATGATCATGAAAGGCAAGATAACAGGGATCTCAGGGCCTACCGTAAGCGTTGACGTAAAAGGGCTGAAGCTCTATGAAATGGTCCTTGTCGGCAGCATTAAGCTGACAGGAGAAGTGGTGAGGGTGGAAGAGAACAGGACCATTGTACAGGTGTATGAAGACATGCGGGGACTTGCCGTCGGAGAACCTGTACAGGGAAGCGGCGCGTCTCTTACCGTCACGTTGGGCCCCGGCCTTATTTCAGGCATATTCGACGGCCTTCAGCGCCCCCTGAAAAAATTATGGAAAGAATCGGGTCCGTTTATTCGGCAGGCACCTGAAATGAATGCTCTCGACAGCGCCCTGCACTGGGAATTTCATCCACTCAGGAAAGCCGGTGATAAGGTGCTGAGAGATGAAATGATCGGATATGTTCAGGAGGGGGTCTTCAGGCATTTTATTTCAGGAGGAGAGGGCGGCGTGCTCGCACGCATTCACGATGGGAAATTCAGCATCCATGAACCGGTTGGAATATTTGAAGATGGTAAAGAGATATTCGCTTACCAGCGCTGGCCGGTGAGGATACCGCGGCCTTACAGGAAAAAACTGCCATCATCAGGTCTTCTGGTAACAGGGCAGCGTGTGATCGATTTCCTCTACCCGGTTGCAAAGGGAGGCACTGCCGTCATCCCCGGAGGGTTTGGCACAGGCAAGACGATCCTTGAACAGGCTATTGCAAAGTTTTCGGACGTTGACATTGTGATGTATGCGGGATGCGGAGAGCGCGGCAATGAGATGGCAGAGATGATAGAGGAGTTCGAACAGCTTTCAGACCACTGGACCAAAAGGAAGCTCCTTGAACGCACTGTACTCTGCGTCAATACTTCCAATATGCCCGTCGCAGCCAGGGAGGCGTCCATATATACGGCAGTAACAATGGCGGAATATTACAGGGACCTGGGACTGCATGTCCTCTTCCTCGCAGACAGCATTTCGAGATGGGCTGAAGCCCTGCGGGAGATATCAACGTCGCTTGAGGAAATGCCGGGAGAGGAAGGCTATCCAACCTATCTTTCTTCCCGTTTGGCAAGTTTTATAGAAAGGGCCGGGCTCGTGGAAACAATGGACGGCAGGACCGGCTCCATCAGCATGATACTGGCTGTTTCTCCGCCGGGCGGTGATCTGACAGAGCCTGTCACCCAGGCAGGCCTCAGGACCGCCGGAGCTTTTCTGATGCTTGATACGAAACTGGCGCACCGGAGACATTTTCCTGCTGTCAACTGGTTCCAGAGCTATTCTCTCTACGGAAAGGACCTCGCAAAGTTCTGCAGTGAGAACTATTCCCCTGAATGGGAGGCGCTGCTGTTCAAATGCAGGGACATCTTGCAGAGAGAGGAACAACTGAGAGAGGTTGCCGAGATCATAGGGTTTGAGGGGCTGCAGGACTCTGACAGGCTCTGCATGCACGCCGCTGAAAAGATACGTTCCGGATTTCTCAGCCAGAATGCGTACTCAGATGACGCGTTTTCCCCTCCGGCCAAAACTCTCTCCGCGATAAAGCATATCATGGATTTTTTTGAAACTGCTTCAGAAAAACTGAAACAGGGGGTTCCATTGACGGAGTTGCTGAAATGAATATGTTATCAATCCCCGGACATCTTGAATTTCTAACATCCCTATATGTACAAGAGAAAGGCTGCTTCAGAATTTCTCTAACCGACAAACAGCTTGTTACATTTTTGCTTCGGGGCTCTTTCGTATCTTCAGTAAGAACCATATCCCTTTTGTCCTGTAAAGATTTTTTTAAAAAGGTGTCGTATAGAAATTCCTCAGCAACCTTTCTCTTGTCCCCAGCAATCCTGAAACGGAGTTCTCTATGAAGCTTCCCGAATACAGGTACAGGACCATAACTTCTTTGTCAGGCCCCATTTTATTCCTCAATAAAGTCTTCCATGCCAGAACAGGCGAGACAGTAAAGGTGTGCCCGCCTGACGGCAGGACGCTGGATGCAGAGGTGCTCGAAATACGCGGAGACACAGTGATGGTCCAGGTATACGGAGAAACACAGGGGCTCGATATTGAGGGCACAAGAGTGGTTTTTACAGATGCGGTTAAGAAGGCTCTTCTGTCAGAGGATCTAATTGGAAGGGTCTTTAACGGATCGTTCGAACCAAGAGACGGTCTGCCTATGTTAATCCCGGAAACACGATCACCAATCTCGGGTTCCCCGATAAACCCGGCAGCACGGGCCCGGCCTGAGGAATTCATCGAAACGGGGCTTTCCGTGATCGACGGACTCAATACCCTTGTGAAAGGCCAGAAGCTGCCTGTTTTCTCCAGTTCCGGGCTTCCCTCAAAAGAGATCGTCGGCATGGTGCTGAAAAATGCGCGGGTTTCATCGGAGGGCACGGGAGGACATGAAACGCCTGAACATGGCAGGAGAGGCTTTGTCATAGTTTTCACTGCGCTGGGACTGACGTTCCATGAGTATTCTTTTTATATGAGTATCATTGAAGAAATGAAATCAAAATTCGTGGCCTTTGTGAATATGGCAAATGAACCGGTCATGGAGCGTCTTCTCGCTCCGAGGTTCGCCCTGACCGTTGCCGAATATCTTGCCTTTGTCAGAGGCATGGACGTCCTTGCGATCATAACCGACATGACAAATTACTGTGACGCGCTGAGGGAAATTTCCACGGCAAGAGAAGAGATCCCCGGCAGAAGGGGATATCCGGGATACATGTATTCAGACCTTGCATCCCTGTATGAGAGGGCCGGCAGGATCAAGGGGCTGAAAGGCTCAGTGACCATGCTGCCTGTTGTGACGATGCCGGAAGACGACATTACACACCCCATTCCTGATCTCACCGGATATATTACTGAAGGACAGATCGTGCTCAGCCGCGAGCTCCATCAAAAAGGCATATTCCCTCCTGTTGATGTGCTGCCGAGCCTTTCAAGGCTCATGCAGAGGGGGATAGGTAAAGGCAAGACGCGGGAAGACCACAGGGAGATATCAAATCTCCTCTATAAATATTATGCAGGCGGGCGGGAGCTCAGGAAGCTTGAGGCGATCGTGGGAAGGGACGGTATGACCGGTCAGGACCGCAAGATGCTTGATTTTGCGCTCACGTTTGAGCAGGAATTTGTTCATCAGAGTATGGAAAAAAGGAATATTGCTGAAACACTCGATAAAGGACTTGAAATATTGAAGGCAGTAAAATGATGATCCATCCTACAAGAACAAACCTCCTGATGCTCAGGGAGCGGGCGCAGTCCGTAGGGAACAGCATTGGTATCCTTAAGGCGCGGAGACAGGCGCTTATTCAGGAGTTTCTCAACACAGCGCGTCCCTTTCTACAATCACGTGAAGCCATACGGAACACGTATGGAAAAGCTATTGACAGCCTCTCATTGAGCCTGGGGCATGAAGGCAAGGATACTGTGGAATCTGTCGCCTCGGCAGCAGGAAGGGATATTGGCGTCAATGTGACTTATCGCAACCTTTGGGGACTGAAATACAAGGACCTCATCGTGCATGACAAGATCAGGAGAATGCCTGATAAGAGAGGATATGACTTCCTTTCCACGACCTCGCGCCTTGAAGAAAGCATCGGCCTGTTTGAAAAAACGGTTGAGTCCATGCTGGAGATAGCGGCCTTTGAGAATAAGCTCAAGATACTCGGCGAGGAGATTATCAGGATATTGAGAAAGATCAGGGTGCTGGAGGAAAGGGTGCTTCCGGGGCTCAGACATCAGATCAAGACGATTTCTCAGTATATCGGTGAGAGGGATAGGGAAAACATCTACCGGTTAAAAAAGTTCAAGGGAGTTTAGCATTTTTAAATCCCATTTTGGCGTCTTTAAATGCACAAAGGCAAGTCTGGCTCAGAATTTCTATAATCGACACAAGACATTCTATAATTCTGCTTCTGCGTATTTAATATCTCTTCCTTTTTCCAAACTCTTCACTCAAACTCTTAACTCGTTTTTAAAGGTGTCGTATAGAAATCTTCGCCAGCCTTACCTTTGTGCCTCTGTGCCTTTGTCACTGTGTGCCATCCAAAGGCTCTTGATTATCGTACCCTCAGGCTATACACTATACAAACGGAGGTTTTTTATGTGTGTCGGGGTCCCGATGCAGCTTGTTGAAATAAATTATCCCACAGGAATAGCTGAAGCAAAAGGAGTCACACGGGAGATAGGTTTGCAGCTTTTGTCTGAAGGGCAGGTGCAGATCGGCGATCATGTGATCGTGCATGTGGGTTTTGCCATTGAGAAGATAGACAAAAATCTGGCTGACGAGATTTGGGAAGCTCTGGATGAGGTCCTCCGCCAGATGGAAGAGGAAGATAATAATGCACGAAGTCTCGATAGCGCTCGGGATGGCTGAAGAACTTATGCGCATAGCCCGCGACAATCAGGCACGGAAGATCACGCACATAAAACTGAAAATAGGGAAGATGTCGGGCATTGTAACAGATTCGCTGATATTCGCGTTTGACGCGATCAAATCCGACTACCCTCTTCTGTCCTCAGCATTGATATCTATCGAGGAAGTCCCGCTGGTATTTAAATGCAGTCAATGCGGAGAAAACTTTGAGGAAGACAACCTTTCATTCTCTTCATGCCCCGAATGTAAATCATACAGTTTGAAACTTGTATCAGGCGAAGAGCAACATATTGAGAATGTGGAAGTGGAAGTATGAAAGGGTTAAGGAGGAACGATGTGCGATACGTGCGGATGTCATCCCGATCATATTCATAAAGATACCAAAACCATCGATGTCAACCAAAGTCTGCTGAAATCAAATGAAGAGGCTGCTGCAAGCAACAGAAAACATTTCGACTCTGCTGGTATCTTTGCAGTAAATCTGATCAGTTCCCCGGGATCAGGCAAGACCACCTTGCTTGAAAAGACCATTGATGCGCTGAAGAACGACATCCGGATAGCAGTGCTTGAAGGTGATATCGAGACAGACCTCGACGCTGAAAGGATCAGAAAAAAGGGTGTTCCTGCTGTTCAGCTTACCACGGGCGGGGCATGCCATCTGGATGCGGTCCTTGTCCATAAGGGATATCACCTGCTGGAGCATTCGCTGAATGGCGAGAAACCTGGCATCCTGTTCATCGAGAATGTTGGGAATCTCGTATGCCCTTCTTTTTTTGACCTCGGCGAGCGCCTGCGTGTTGTCCTTGTCTCTGTACCGGAAGGGCATGACAAGCCTCTGAAATACCCGAAGGCGATCAGGACTTCGCATGTGCTGATCATCTCAAAATCCGATCTCGTGTCTTATTTTGATTTTGATGTGGACAAGACCAGAAAAGACGCACTGTCGCTGAACCCTTCCCTGAAGATATTTGTTTTATCTTCAAAGACAGGAGAAGGATTGGATGGATGGATTGATTTCATAAGAAAAGGAATAACAAATCTATGAAAAAGATCGAAATCGGCCACGGCAGCGGAGGAAAGCTCACACGGGATCTAATTCGGAAAATTTTCCTTAAATATTTCGGTTCGGATGAATTAAGTCATCTTGAAGACGCTGCCTACATTACCCTGAAAAACCACAATACCGCAATGACCACTGATTCCTATGTGGTGCGGCCCCTGTTCTTTCCCGGAGGGGATATCGGCAAGCTCTCTGTTTGCGGAACGGTGAATGACCTCGCCGTAAGCGGCGCAGCGCCCCGCTATCTTTCTGTCGGTTTCATACTTGAAGAAGGATTCCCCATGGACCATCTTGAGAATATCCTAAAGAGCATCGGTGAGACCTCAAAAAAAGCTGGAGTAAAGGTAGTTGCCGGAGACACGAAGGTTGTTGAGAAAGACAGGTGTGACGGAGTGTATATCAATACAACAGGCATCGGTGAGATAGTCAGGCCTCTGCCGCTGAGCAATGTTTCACCGGATGATGCAGTCATCGTGACAGGCACGGTAGGCGACCATGGGACAGCCATTGCACTGGCACGGAATGATTTCGACATCAAGGCCCCTGTCGGCAGCGACTGCGCCCCTCTGAATAACCTGCTCATGCCTTTGCTTGATGTTAATGGATTAAAATGGATGAGAGACCCCACACGCGGCGGGCTAGCAACCGTGCTTGCTGAACTCTCCGATGCAGCATCTCTGGGGATCGAGATATTTGAAGACAAGGTCCCGGTTAGAGAAGACGTCCGCTTTATCTCGGATATGCTTGGATATGACCCTCTTTATCTTGCCAACGAAGGCAAGGCGGTCATTGTCGCATCAAACGAAAGCGCACATATAATAATTGACATGCTTAAAAGACATCCTCTCGGACAGAAGGCAGCTATCATCGGAAATGTCTCTCCGAAATTCAAAGGAGTACGCCTGAGGACAAAGATCGGCGGCGAGAGGATGCTCGACATGCTCGAAGAAGACATGCTGCCGAGGATATGCTGAACTTTTTCTGCCTTCTCCTTATTTCTGAAATTAGCCCCGCCTGTCTCAGCGCCGGAGTATGCGCGACCTTCCAGCCTTTGACTTTTCTTCATAAGCCGAAGACAGAAGCCATTATAGACATAAGTGACAAAATGGCAATATGCTGCCATTTTTGCAATAACTTGAAACCATCTCAGTAAAATTTTCATGTTGAAACAATGTATTGTAGTTGGCATGAGAAATGCAGTACAGAACAGTAGGAGGTATGATCATGGTAGCCCTGACAAATGAAGAAATAATGGATGAATTAAGAAAATTAGGGATAACCGCGAAACCTGATCTCTTATTGTCTCTCGTTGAGTATAAGGCTGATTTCACTAAAATGTATTTCATCACTCAAAAAAATAAATACAAAGTGATAAGGATAATTGGATACGTCATTAAGAGGTCCTGTATGCTATTCAAAAACAGGAATCTGTTATGAACAGTTTTATAGGCATTGTTGATAATTGCAAAAGTAATATTCTGCATTGAAGCATCTTATTATTATTCCCCGTCCGCAATCTTTCCTGTAATATTATCTGTAACTCATTGAGCCATCTGAGCAATATCTGCTTTGGTTCATAAGCATGTGAATGATCCGGGCTAAAAGATACTGAACTTGAAATATTTCCTGGGGTTTTCTTTTATATCTTTTATCAGGGCGTTCATCTCTGTAAGGGTCGACCTGAGGTTCTGTGCAAGTTCATCGTCTTTCACGAGTTTGCCTGCAAGGCCTTCACCCCTTTCTATCCTGTCAAGGAGAAGCCCGAGTTTTTCCGAAACCGAATTTACATTCCCGTACAGGCTCTCGTCTTCAATGATACTGTTCAGTGTTCCTTTTGAGGTATTCAGCCTGCCCGTGAAGGCATCGAGGTTCTCCGAAGCCTTCTGAAACCTGTCATAAAGCGACGGGTCGTTGATCAGTTTGTTGAGTGTTCCCTGTGAATCACGGAGAGACTTTGCAAAGAGATTGATATCTTTTACAGATGATGAAATATCCGTATAAAGGGTCTCGTCGTTCAGCAGCCTGCTTATCGTTCCCTTGCCGCTCTCTATTTTTTTGAGCAGTTTCACAGTCTCTTCCGTTGTATCTTTCAGATTGTCGTAAAGAGCAGGGTCATTCAGAAGTTTCGACAGCGTCCCTTCCCCTTTTTCTATTTTTACCAGTATTCCGTCAAGGATGTTCACAAAATCGGATATCTTTGCTATGGATTCCTGTCCTGTCCTTACAACATCCTGTACCTCGATGGTGGTTTGCCCCGTGACGGTCCCTCCGGACCGTAAACCCTCAGCCTCACGGGACCCTGGAGTTATTTCCACATACTTATCTCCAAGGAGCCCGAGGGTGAGAATATTAGCCCGTGAATCCTGTTTGAAGAATCTGAGCGCTTCTGATGATACGGACATTTCCACCTCTATCATCTTCTCTGTGTTGAAGTTTATGGATTTTACCGAGCCTATTTCCACACCGGAGAACCACACCGGCGCGCCCTCCCGCAAGCCTCTTATGTCGGTGAACGTTGCGTAGAACCTCGCCTTCGGAGCCAGCGCCCTTTCAATATTACCGGCAAATAAAATAGTAAGAAAAATGATCCCGATAGCAACAGTTATGACGATCCCGACTCTTATTCTTGCCCACCGTTGCTGCTTTACGTAATCGTACATGTTATCCTCCCTGCTCCAGTATTTATGAAACTTGTGCAGATATGGTTTAAAAACATATAAAAAATCTATCGCGTTCAAGATGTTTTTTAACCATGTCTGCACAGAAGAGATAATGTGCCCTATATGCTTTTTTCTGCAGCAAACAGGTCACTGATAAACCTCTTCAGTTCCGGGTCTTCCGTTGTTTTGAGGGCTAAAGCATCTCCGTCAAACGCTATGACCCCGTTCTTCAGATACATGAACCGTTCCGCGACTTTCATGGCGTCAGTCACTTTGTGCGTCACGATGATAAAACCGGTCCTCGCACCGGGGCCACCCTGCGAGAGTTCCCTGATGAGCCCGCATATGTTGTCTGCGGTGAGAGGGTCGAGCCCTGTCGTCGGTTCATCATAGAGCATCATCCCCGGTTCACACCCTGCGAGAGAGCGCGCGATCGCGACTCTCCTCTGCATGCCTCCGCTCAGCTCCTCCGGCATATGATATACGGCGTTTTCTATCCCCAGTCTGCTCAAAAGCCCTTTCACGCGCGTATCAATTTCATCCTCTGAAAGGTCCGTGTATTCCCGCAGACAGAAGGCGACATTCTCCCTGACATTCATTGAATCAAAGAGGGCCCCTTCCTGAAATACTATGCTGAACTTCATGCGCGGTTCCCTTAACTGGGTCTCCGAAAGCTCCGTTATGTCCTGTCCATCTATATAAATTCGACCGCTGTCCGGACGCACAAGACCGAGAATGAGCCTTAAAATAGTGGTCTTCCCTTCCCCGCTCACCCCGAGAATCGCCACCTTCTCGTGGAACTGAACCATGAAACTGACTTTATCGAGGACAATATTATCTTCATAAGCAAGCGAGACATCCTTAAACTCGATCATATTCTCTCCCCTAAGGCAATGAGCAGCACCCGTGTCATCAGGAAGTCCGATATGATGACCACAATTATTGAGAGCACCACAGCGGACGTTGTTGCTTTCCGCAGCCCCCTTGCTCCGCCCCTTGTGGATAATCCCATGTAGCAACTGATGCAGGAAATGAGATAACCGAAGAGAAAGGGTTTTGTCACGCCGGAAAATACATTCTTGAAATCCAGTATCTCACGGATCTGGCTCCAGTAGAAGGAACCGCTCTGGTGGCTTACAAACACTGAAATATAATATCCCCCGGCAAGGGATACGGCATCTCCGATAACGGTCAGAACAGGAAGCATCAGGACTGCGCTGACGACACGGGGCGTAACGAGCTTTTTGAAAGGGTTGACCCCGTGCACCCTCATGATATCGACCTGGTGGCCGAGGATCATGGAGCCGATCTCGGACGTTATGCCTGAGCCCACTCTGCCTGCAAAGCTGATCGCTATAGCTACAGGCCCTATCTCCCTGATAATGGAAAGTCCGACGATCTTTCCTGTATACATCTTCAGTCCCAGTGCTGAAAGCTCAGCCGATATCTGCAGCGACAGAGCCATCCCGATAAAAAGCGACACCAGGAACACAATAAACAGAGAGCCCGTGCCCATATAATCCATCTGCTCTATTGTTTCCCTGAGATAGAAAGGCCTTCTAAACACATCAAGCAGAGCCCGGAAAGATAGAATGTAGAAATCCTGAAGCCTCGCTGCTGTTTCCCGTATATTCATCTGTTAACATTATACTACTAAATAATTTCTTCAGGCTTTTGATTGGAGAAGCTCTCTAAACTGGGCCCCTACCCCTCAACGGGGGAGGGCGAGGGTGATTGAAATTCTCTGTTCACCCTCCCCTTCATACCCTCCCGTCAGGGGAGGGGAGATTTAAGGATACTCCACTGTACTATGCCCCACTACTTCGAATGCCCGTTGAGATGAAACTTTTCGAGCCGGTACAGGAAAGTTTTATAGCTCATGCCGAGGAGCTTTGCAGCTTTTGACGCAACGCCGTTTGATTTTGCCAGCGCCTTATTTATAAGCTCCTTTTCAAAGTTTTCA
>QZKC01000054.1 GCA_003599425.1 Nitrospiraceae bacterium
TGTCGTTACTGAAGATAAAAGATGCGGCATTGAGAAATGGCATGGTCCCGCTGAAGGCAGCGGGCATGCAGAAGATCAGGCAGAAGATCACCAGCATTGAAGAGATCGTAAGGCTGATAGATTAGTCTCATCACTTCCTTCCAGAGTTGTGCATTTTCTTTGTATTTTGTTTAAAATTAAGCGGTAATTTATAGAGGGAATATTTTTCGCGATCTGTGTTTTTTGCTGTTATTATTAATTGCAGACATATAAGTTAACCCTTGAGCATGGCTGAAAGCGCAATCAATCCCAATAACTCTAATGAGCAATTAATACGAGAAAGAGCTGTTCATCTATTCACTTATCTAAAAGAAGTCGCTCAACTTCGCACTAAAGTCGTCCGTGATTGTTCTGATTACGAAGATATAGTTTGGTTTAATGATATTCCAAAGGAGAAAGGCTGTTATACAGTTGCATGGGGAGCTAAGTCAGAGGACGACAATGTCTGGATCGAAATCCGAAAACAGAAAGAGCCACCGTGTCCAGGAATTCCACCCATTTGTTCTGATTGGCTTGATGCAAAATCCGTATTTGATAGCAGCAATGCTCCTCAATTGTATGATCGAATTCCAAAATTCACTTCAGAGGATAATGATGAGTATGTTTACTTAAAAGATAAACCAGAAGTTATGGAAGCATGGCAAAAATATCTTAGAGCATGGCATCCCTGGGCAGCAGAACATAAAAGGTGGAAGTCGGTTCACTTTGTTTATGGAAAACTCTTCAGTATGTATCATCAGCAAAAGAGATTAGGTGAAGCCTATGAACTTATATTAGGATTAGGTTTATTAGTTTGGATTACTCCAGCAGGACAGAGAATAAGACGGCACATTTTGGCAGGTCTATCAAACATTTCATTTGATGCAGACACCGGTGTTATTCGTGTAGGCCCAAGTTCGGATGGTACTGCTTTATCTATTGAAACTGACATGTTTGAGCCAAGTGAACGTCCTGTAGCTGAAATAGAACAAGCATTAGAGGAGAGCTTAAAGGAGACTTCCGAAACACCGTGGGATCGGAATTTAGTAGAGCCGATTATTAGAAGCTGGATAAATGCAATAGACTCCAAAGGTTCTTATGAGGAACGTATTGATCCTATAAAAGAATTTGCTCGAACTGCAAGATCAAATTTTGCTCCTGCATTGATTCTAAGAAAACGAACAGCACGGAATTTGGTTAGTTCATTTAACAAAATAATAACCCAAATACTGCAAGGCATTAATATCCCTTTCAATATTAAAAGGATCTGTGAAATAACCAATGACCGCACTATCATTGAAGATTCTCAAGATACAACAAACGGGCAACGTAAAATGCCAGATGAAATTTATTTCCCCTTACCGTCTAATGAAGAACAATATCAAATTGTTAAAAGTCTTGCGTCTAACCAAGGGATACTTGTGCAGGGACCTCCGGGTACAGGCAAAAGTCATACTATTGCGAATCTTATCTGCCATCTTTTGGCAACCGGCAAACGTGTATTGATTACCAGTCAGACACCAAGGGCGTTGAAAGTTCTAAGCAAAAAAGTTCCGGGGGATATTTTGCCTTTATGCGTTAGCGTTCTCGGAAATGATATATCTTCCCTGCAGAACCTTGAATTTTCAGTTAGAACCATTACTGAAAATTATAATGTGTGGAATTCAGAGAAAAATGAAAAGAATATAAGCAAGATAGAAGAACATCTGTATTTCTTGAAAATGAAGAAAGCGGATAAGGAGAGAGCGCTACGAGAGTTAAGGGAAATAGAAACATATAAACACACCGTTGCAGAAGGAACATATATCGGTACTGCACAAACAATAGCTATAAGATTAAATGAAAAAGCCTCACAGTATAATTGGTTTTTAGATGATATACAGGAAAATGTCTCAATTCCATTTGATATAGTTGTTTTCAGAAAATTGTTAAAAGCCTATCGTGAATTCCCCGAAACCAGATGTAAGGAAATCTTGCGTCCTCTGATTAAGAGCAGGGATTTACCGACTGTTGACGAGTTTTTGCACCTGATAAGGAATGAAACTGAAAAGCATGAAATCCTTATGAAGTACGAACCACGAAAATCTAATTCAGCTTATCCTACACTTTCTAAAACTGACAAATATTCGAGACTGCATTTGGAAGAATCCTTAAAGGATTTAATCGTGGCCATTAGCGACATAAGGAATAGAGCCCTTCCATGGATTCACAGGGCTGTTGAGGAAGTTTTGTCTGAACATCAACAAACTTGGCAGACTCTCTTTGACACAACAAAAAAATATTTGGATGATATTCAAGGAAAAATTAAGGAAGTGGACATGTTATCTGTGTCCCTGCCGGTGAATACAGATTGTCAGCAAGTTAAGGCTGATGCAGAAGACCTCTTTAAGTATCTAAATTCAGGTGGCAAGCTCGGCTGGTGGATTTTTCGTAATAAAATAGTAAAAAGAACATGTTATATAATAAAATCTGTAAGAATTAACGGACGGCCCTGCGACAATCCCAACCTTCTATCTGATCTTATCTGCTACTTTCATATTAAAAACACACTGGAAATAATTTGGAATAACTGGGGCAACCTTACCGAGCCTTTAAAAACTTCTTTTACACTTCAGATTTCGGAAATCAATGAACATCTTGAGGCTTTAAATACAATTTTGTCATTAGTTGAACCACTTGAAAAAGCTAAAAATGCCATAACTGAAATCGAAGGTCTCTCCATACCTAAATGGCATGACTATCATGAGATCAATAATTTATTGGAAGATGTGTATGCAGTAAATGCAGAAGTCGATTATCTGCTGGCTAAGTTGTCGATAGAACAATTCTGCAAACAAGTAGAGGCTGTAACAGCAAATCCTAATTGCCATCTGGCCAATAGAGAGATACTCAATGCAATCAATAAAAGAGATGGCGAAGCTTATAAAAAAGCTCTATATAATTTAAAAACTACAATTGAACAAATATCTCAAATTACCGAGAAGAAAGAACTGCACAATGTACTCCATAGTATAGCCCCTAAATTTGCAGAAACTTTAGAAGCTACAGCCGCATCACCTGAATGGGATGAAAGAATTCAAAGAATCGAAGATGCTTGGCATTGGGCACAGGCAAACTCTTGGTTGAATAAGTTTCATGAAGAACATAAGGATAAGAATCTTAAAGAAGAACTAAGTTTTATCGAAGCATCTATTAGGAAGAAGACCGAGGAGGCAGCAGCCTTAAAATCATGGCATCATTGTTTCAAAAGAATGACGGAAGAACAGAGACAGCATCTAATTGCATGGTCTCAAGCGGTAAAAAGAATTGGTAAAGGTAAAGGCAAACATGCTGAAAGACATAGACGGGATGCACAATTTCATTTAGAGAAAGCTCGTGAAGCTATCCCAGCATGGGTTATGCCATTTTATCGCGTAGCTGAAACAGTTGCCCCTATTCCTGAAATATTTGATGTTGTTATTGTTGATGAGGCGAGTCAAAGTGGTCCTGAATCTCTACTGCTTCTTTACTTAGCAAAGCAATGCATTATTGTAGGGGATGATCAGCAGATTAGTCCTGATGCTGTTGGCATAAATCAAGATGATATTAATTTGTTCGCGGCGCGTTATTTAAGCGATATTCCTCATGCGGATTCTCTTGGAGTAAATAGTAGTCTTTTCGGGCAGGGGGAAATTCGTTTTGGCGGCAGGATTATTCTCCGAGAGCATTTTCGCTGCATGCCTGAAATAATAAGATTTTCAAATGATCTTTGTTATCCTGCAACCCCTTTAAAACCGCTCCGTCAATATCCTCCGGATCGCCTTGAACCAATAGTTACTAAATATGTTCGAAACGGCTTTCGAGAAGGTGGCACAAGAGCTATTAATAAACCTGAAGCGGAAGTTTTAGCAGACGCTGTTAGAACATGTTGTGAAAATTCCGCATATGATGGAAAATCAATGGGGGTTATATCTCTTCAAGGCGAAGAGCAGGCTTATTTAGTAGAAAAACTACTTATGGACCGTATCGGAGCAGAAGAAATTGACAAGAGAGGATTGGTTTGCGGCGATGCTTATGATTTCCAGGGGGATGAACGTGACATAATTTTCTTATCAATGGTTGCGGCACCAAACGAAAGAATAGGCGCTTTAGTTAAAGAATCAGATAAACGGCGATTTAATGTTGCAGCAAGCCGAGCCCGTGATCAGTTGTGGCTGTTTCATTCATCAACCCTCAACGATTTAAATCCTAATTGTATGCGATACAAGTTACTGGATTATTGCCTTGAGCGTAAGCCGATACAACCTCACATAGACGAAACAGTTTTTGACAGTCAGTTTGAGCGGGATGTTTATGGACAAATAACGGTACGCGGCTATAGAGTAATACCTCAATTCAAAGTGGCTCATTATAAAATTGATCTTGTTGTTGAAGGAATGAAAAACAGATTGGCTGTAGAATGTGATGGGGACGAGTGGCATGGTTCTGAAAGTTTCTATGCAGATATGCATCGGCAAAGAATATTGGAACGCTGCGGTTGGACTTTTTGGCGTATTAGGGGAAGTGAGTATTATAGAAATCCAGAGAAAGCAATGATATCGCTTTGGCAGAAACTTGACACGTTGGGGATAAAGCCAGACTTTTGTGATTCACGCTATACATCAAGCTCCAAGGAGGAAGCGAAATCATACAGTTCCGAAGAAAGTACATCTCAAGAGGAAAGCTTTGAAGAAAAGCCCGATAAGGCCACACAAGGAAAATCAACGTATCAAAAAGAAGCACATCATGAAAATGTAGATGAAGACCTTCTTTGGGTTTCAAAAATTGATGCAAAAATTTGGTATAAGTTAGCGCATTGGTCAAAAATTCAAGGACAATTCAAGCCCGATGAACGCAATCATCTTTTTAATATTGGCAAGAAATTATCACACAAAGCACAGCTCTACCCAAACCAAGTAAAGAAAGCAAGAAGGCTTTTTGAGAGAGCAATACAATTGGGGTTTAATTCATAAAAGGAAATATATTATTGCACAGGCAAGTGGAACATTTACTATGCCCATCCAACATTTAAACGCCAGTTCATATCAGAAAAGATTAACTACCGGCAGGACAAAACCATGTCTTTTTATCTGCGAAGACGATAGCGGTGAAATCAATGGTGAATATGTTGTTAAACTTAAGGCCGGAATGGAGCATCGTGAAACCGGCCTTGCCTCTGAACTCATCGCCTCACAATTAGCCATGTTTCTTGATATTCCGACTCCTGAACCTGCTATAATTAATTTAAATCCGGATATGACAGAAGTGATTGGCGATGCCGAACTTGCAACAAAAATCACCGAAAGCGCGGGACTGAATTTTGGCAGCAGATTTATTACCGGCGGTTTTGACACATGGCCAGTCGGAGAAGCAATTCCTTTATCTCTGAAACAACTGGCATGTGAAATATTTGCTTTTGATTCTCTTATACAAAATCCGGACAGAAAACCGGGAAAGCCTAATGTTCTTTGGAAAGGGAATGAACTATATATTATTGACCACGAAATGGGTTTCTCCTTTGTTTATGGAATATTGATATCTCACAGACCGTGGCAGGTAACAGAGCTGAATTTTTTACGGAACCACTTGTTCTATCAAGGTTTGAAAGGACAAGACGTTAATCTTGACAGGTTTGCCGGTGCATTGGAAACATTATCAGCAGAAAAGATAGCCAGTATGATTTCAAATATTCCTGCAGAATGGAACAATGCGCATATTTCCAGGATAACAGATCATTTAAATGAAGTTATAAAGCACATCAATGAATTTGTTGATGAGATAAGGAGGGTATTACAATGAAGATACCTTATACTTTTTCGATACTTCGATATATGCATGATGTTTTGTCAGGAGAATTTGTTAATGTGGGAGTTGTCCTGTTTGCACCAAAGGCAAAATACCTGAACGCATTATGCACTTCACGTTACAGTCGAATATCAAAATTATTCTCTGATTTTGACGGGGAGCATTTCCGCAAGAGTGTCAGATATATTCAGGCAAGGCTGGAGGAAGAAGGGGAAAGACTTTCAAACGAGCTTCCGTTTAATGAGGCTCCAACTGGCGCCCAAAATTTTGCTGCAAAGATTTTACCGATTGATGACAGTTCATTGCAATTCTCATCAGACGGATACGGTTTAACAGATGATCCCGAAAAGACAATAGAACAACTGTATAACCGTTATGTTGAAAAATATTATGTTAAGGCCGAAAGACCCAGCAGAACTGATGAAGAGGTCTGGAGAGTCTATAAGAAACCTCTTGAAGAAAGAAGGATACTCGGATATTTGAAAGCACATAAGATTACAGGGAATAACTATGATTATGAGTTTCCTTATTCATGGAAAAATGAAACTTGGCACATGAATGAACCAATCTCTTTTGACTTAATAGATACAGATGAATTACTCGATAAAGCTCACAAGTGGTTGGGACGGATGGAAAGTCTCTATGACGGGGGGGAAAAGTTCAAACTTAATGTTTTACTCGGAAGCCCACGCGATACAAGGTTAAAATCATCTTATCTTAAAGCTCAAAACATACTTAATAAGATGCCATGCGATCATGATTTTATTAAAGAAGAAGAAGCGGATACCTTTGCTGAGGATCTGAAGAAAGACATAGAGAAGCATGTAATTACTCGTGAGACATAAGGGCGCAAAAATCTTTTGGGAAAATGATTGAATGCGCAACTTTAACAATTAGTAGATCAACAGACAAACCCTATGCCTTTTTTTACCTATACAGCGATCAACAATACCGGCGAGACGATTAAAGGTATCGTTGAAGACCTTGATGAAACACGCGCATATGACAATATCTCCTCCTCCGGCCTGCATATCGTAAAGATACGAAAATCCCACAACATCGCTGACTTCTACATGAAGAGGCTCAGGTCCTGGGGCATCAAAATGAGCGCTGTCATAGAGTTTGCGAGCAACCTTGCTGTCATGCTCCGTTCAGGCCTTCCCCTGGTCACCTCCATCTCGGATATAGCCCTGACGGCTGATAATAAACGCTTCCGGACGCGGCTCCTTGAGGTCAAACGCACCATTGAGTTAGGGTCGAGTTTTTCCTCTTCCCTCGCTGCCCACAGGGATATTTTCCCTGAAATATTCATTAACCTGGTGACAGTGGGCGAAGAGACAGGCAGGCTGGACGAAAGCCTTACAGAGGTAGCGGTGCACCTGCAAAGGATGGAAGACCTGAGGAGCGCGATGATACGGGCACTCATGTACCCGGTTTTCGCCCTTATCGGCACAACAGGCGCGCTTTTGTTCTGGCTCATTTATGTCCTTCCGAAAATGAGTTCCCTTTTTGAATCCATGGATGTTGAACTGCCGGCGCTTACTAAATCTCTCATCGCAGCAAGCGGATTCAGCCAGAAGCACTGGTATGTTTTCTTCATCGTCCCTGTTGTGTTTTATATCCTTATCACGTTTTTGACTAAAAGGCCCTCAACAAAATATTATGTCGATGCTGCAAAGCTGAAGATCCCTGTTCTTAAACTGCTGCTCACCAATAAGCTCCTCGCGCTGTTCTCGGAACAGTTGCGGATACTCGTTACGGCAGGCGTGACGATCGACCGGTCGCTTGATATCATGATAACCGTCGTGAATAATTCCGTATTTAAAAAGGCGCTTACGGACATCAAGGAAAACATCCTGCTCGGCAGCAGGATCAGCGAAGCAGTAAAAAAGCACTCTGCGATATTCCCGAATCTGGTGGTCAGGATGATATCCATAGGAGAGTCAACAGGCAATCTGAATGAGCAGCTAAATTATCTCTCTGAATATTACCTGAAAAAACTCGATGACATATCCCAGAAAATGGGGAAGCTGATTGAGCCTATTATCATAATCATCATAGGCTCCATATTCCTTATAATAATCCTCGGCCTCATGGCCCCGATATACGACCTCATCTCTGAGGTAGGGAAAAAATAATGGACTTTCTCGGTTTTTTCGGCCTCAGGGAAGACCCTTTCAAATTGACGCCTGACCCTGCCTATTTTTATCCTTCGGCAAGCCATAACGAAGGGCTTCTTCTCATGGATTATTCGATAGACCAGAAGGAAGGTTTTATCCTTGTCATAGGGGACCCGGGAACTGGCAAGACAACCCTTCTCAAGGTCTTTCTTGAGAAGTGGAAAGACCGGGCAGAGACAGCCATCGTGCTTACTCCGGGACTCACTCCTGAGGAATTCCTCATATCGGTCGCTGAAGACCTGAATATCCATCCCGGCAATAAAAACAAGAACGAGATCATCAAGGCCTTGCGAGATTTCATGACACAAAAGTCTTCGGAAGGGAAACGGGTGAGCATTATCGTGGATGAAGCACAGAACCTCCCTGCCGAGACCCTTGAGGAACTCCGGCTGCTTTCAAACCTCGAAACAGACAAGGACAAACTGCTCCAGATCATTCTCATAGGGCAGCCTGAGCTTGAACCGAAGCTCATGGCAGAAAAACTGAGGCAGCTTAACCAGAGAATAACCACACGGGTGCATCTCAGGCACTTCAATGCAGATGAGACAGCAGATTATATAAATTACCGTATTATCAAGGCCGGGAAACAGAATCTTCATATAGGCAAAAAAACAGGAAGCCTTGTGCATAAACTGACCAAAGGGGTACCGCGCCTCATAAACATGCTGGTATCAAGGTCCCTTATGGCTGCATATCTTGAGGAGAGCGCTTCGGTCCTGCCAAGGCATATTCATCACGCAGTGAAAAGCCTGAACCATAGTGATATGAAATTAACACCCCGTCTTAAATATGCTTTTATGGCGGGTGGAGTAACCGTGACAATTCTCATCGCTATCATTGTCATAGATGTTTCTCTACACCGCCATAGTTCCGATAAAGACGCTGTAAATATATCCACGATTAATACCGCTCCAGCAAAGGAGTCCCCGTCTCAGTCAGCAGGTAGCGCTGACAAAATTCCTTCATCTGGGTCAGCCTCGGTTCCGTCAGAAATAACAGCTATCCCGGATTATAAGATCGTATCCGTGAAAGTCGATGTCGCAAACGTAAGAGAAAAACCTTCTTTTGACTCTATCAGGGTTGGATGGTCGCCAAAAGGTATCCAGATGATAGTCCTTCAGGAATATGTTGATGAAAAGAACATGAGTTGGTATCAGGTCCCTTTTGAGGGGGAAAAACGATGGATATCAGAAGAGGTGGTCGATGTGATTGAGATGGGGGAGGCAGAGGGAAGGTAAGGACATAAGCTAATTTTTCCCAGTTTATCCATGAATCATCTGGAACAAGCCATGGTTCAAGAACAGCTTGAAAGCAACAGATGTTAAATTACTTATCGTACACATACAAAAAAACATTTTGAGTTAAAGATGCAAAGGGATTGCTCAATATGTTCTCTCACCATGCTTGCTCCATGTTTATGAATTAGTACTTTCCCTGCACTTCTCGCTGGAGCAGCATGATCCTCTGTTTCACTTCTTCACGCGTTCTGGCATCAAGCCCACTGTCTGCATAGGCCGCTCTGTAAAGCCTGAGAGCTTCCTGAAGGTTGCCTTCCTTTTCGCGGATGCGGGCAAGGCCGAGAGAGCCTGATGAATTTCCATATCTGGAGAGCTGTGAAAAATATTCAGATGCCCTTACATGATCTTCAATTCTTTCATAGAGGAGTCCAATATTTAGCAGGACCGTCTGGTCGTTCGGGTCGATCTTCAATGCATGTACAAGGTATTCCTCTGCCTCCTGCATGCTGCCTGACTGTGCAGAAGCGATGCCCAGATTGATCAGAGCAGGGACATAATCCCTGTTGACCTCCAGCGCCATACGGGAATATGAGGCAGCCTCCTGTATCTGTCCGGTTTTTAAATAAATGTAAGCAATATTGTTCATCACAGTGAAGTTGTTTTTATCAAGTTCAAGGGCTTTCCTGTAATTGCTTAGCGCGCCCTGATAATCGTGTTTCATCTCCAATTCCCTTGCGCTGTAAAGGTAAGCATCCTGAGAAGATTCGTCTTTGCTCTCTGCCTGGGCAGTGACGCCTTCTTTCCTTACTATTACCTGTTCAAGTTCCGGAAGCATATCAGCCCTTTTGCCCTGTTTCTTGTCCGGGACAGACATCCGGGCAGATGCAGAAGGAGGAATATTAGCATCTGCCTGCTCAGCAACAGGGGCAGGTTTTAAATCCGTCTGAACGGGTGGCGCTTCGGGAGGATGCTCATCTGTTTTCCCCGGGGCAACAGGTGTTCTCTCTGATCCTGCCATTTGTCCCTGCGGCGCCATACTGATGCTGCTTGCTGACCTTTCGGAAAGCGATCTGGTGAAATAAACCAGAAGAACCCCAGTAAGTATCGCAACAGAAACGAGCACAGACAACAGTACAATCCTTCTTGTGTTCGCTGATTTTTTGGCAGAGGACTGCACAATATTTTTGAGATTTGGCGGGACGTCCCTTGTTGTCTGGGGCTGCTTTATCTTTGAGAGCAGATCAGCAAGCAGGCTCATAGGGCTTCTCTTTTCTCTTTTTTATCATTCTGGTCATTATATCAGAAACACGTCATTTTCTGTTTCTTTCTCTCCCGGGATCATTCATGGTGAACTCTGCTCCAATGGTTGCAAATAAACCACAGAAACACAGAGGCACAAAGGAAAGGCTGGCGAAGAATTTCTATACGACACCTTTAAAAAAAGACTTCGAATCTTATCGAAAGATTACATCCAAAATGAAAAGACAAAATGTAAGCAATTCTGTCGATTATAGAAATCCTGAGTCAGACTTTTTTTTGTGAGATTTAGAAATCTTCACAAACTTACCCTGGAGAAAGTCATGGTGGTTTATGAAAAATGCAGGCTTGCTTCTTGTTAGGAGTATCCTGTATCCTTTTTTCTTATACAAATGAAAAATCCGGAAGAACAGCTCAATATAATCAAAAGAGGTGCGGTCGAAATTTTGATCGAGCATGAACTGCGCACAAAGATCGAGCGTTCATGCAAGACAAATACCCCTCTTAAGATCAAAGCGGGATTTGATCCCACAGCTCCGGACATTCACTTCGGACACGCCGTGCTTCTTGAGAAGATGCGGCAGTTCCAGGAACTGGGGCACAGGGTCTTCTTCATTATCGGAGATTTCACCGGTATGATAGGCGATCCTACCGGGCGGTCGGAATTACGCAAGCCCCTATCCAGAGAAGATGTTCTTAAAAATGCGGAAACCTATAAACAGCAGGCATTTAAAATCCTGGACCCTGTGAAAACAGAGATAAAATTCAACAGCGAGTGGCTGGCTTCAATGAATATAATGGAATTTGCCAGGCTCGGCGCCATGCAGACAGTGGCGAGGATGCTGGAACGGGAAGATTTCAAAAAGAGGTTCGAGAGCCAGCATGATATAAGCATACTTGAATTTTATTATCCTTTACTTCAGGCCTATGATTCGGTTTTTTTGAAAGCCGATGTTGAGATTGGAGGAACAGATCAGAAATTCAATCTTCTCATGGGCCGTACCATGCAAAAGAGGATGGGGGTCGAAGAACAGGTTGTCCTTACAATGCCCCTTCTCGAGGGGCTTGACGGTGTGAACAAGATGAGCAAGAGTCTCGGTAACTACATCGGGATAACAGAGGCGCCCAAAGACATGTTCGGCAAGGTCATGTCGATCAGTGATGAGCTGATGCTCAGATACTATGAACTGCTTAGCCATACTTCAGTAGATGACCTGAACAGGCTGAAAAACGGGCTTAAGGATAATTCTGTGCACCCCATGGAGGCTAAGAAATCCCTCGCCTTCGAACTCGTCGAAAGATATCATGGAAAAGACTGCGCGACAACGGCAAGAGAAGAGTTTGAGCATATATTTAAGGACAAAGGCCTTCCGGCAGATATGCCTGTTTTTGTGCTCGGCCCATCTGACAAGGAGGCATGGCTTCCAAAAATCATGAAGCTCGCAGAGACGGCGAAAAGCACCGGAGAGGCAATTCGTCTCATAAAGCAGGGCGGGGTAAGCGTTAATAATGAAAAGTGGAGCGACCCAGACAAAACGCTCAGAGACCTGCCCGCAGGCGAACATATCATCAAGGTGGGAAAGAGACGATTTTTCAAACTCGTGATCAAATAAGATCGCGCGACAAGAGAGCTACTTCCGTCCAAAGTCATCATCATAGCGCACGATGTCATCTTCTTCGAGATAATTGCCGATCTGCACTTCGATGATATGGAGGGGGATCTTGCCGGGATTTTCAAGGCGGTGGGGTGAGGTCTTTGCTACATATGTGGACTGGTTTTCCTCGAGAAAGATGGTCTGGTCGCCGTTTACAATCTTTGCCGTACCATGTACAACGATCCAGTGCTCACTCCTGTGATGATGCATCTGATGGGAAAGTTTTGCCCCCGGATAAACGACGATGCGTTTTATCTTGGTATTCTTATTCTCCTCAAGAATTGTATATGTGCCCCATGGGCGGTATACAGTTGTGTGTGCCTTATACTCTTTCCGTCCCTGTTTCTTCAAATCCCTAACGATTGTCTTTACATTTTTGCTCTTTTCAAGATCCGAAATAAAAACAGTATCAGGAGTTTCCACAACAACAATATTCTCTATATCATTAGTAACTATCAGCCTGTTGTTGCCCCGGATGAAACAGTTCTTCGTGTTTCTGGGAATAACGTCGCCTTCTATCACGTTGTTGCAAACGTCTTTCGGCAGAAAATCATAGAGTGATTTCCATGAACCAATGTCACTCCAGCCGAAGTCTGCGGGCAGGACCACCCCTTTTTTGGTCTTTTCCATGATCGCGTAATCTATCGATACATCAGGAAGGGCCTGATATTTCTTCAAGGGGACAGACGCACCCTCTGTAGCGATCTTCTGCATGGCCTTTAAAAGGGCCGGCTCAAAAGTCCTGAACTCTTTCAGCATGACAGACGCCTTGAATGCGAACATCCCGCTGTTCCAGAAAAAGTTGCCTGCATCAACATAGCGCTGAGCAGTCTTTTCATCAGGTTTTTCCACGAACCTTTTTATGTGAAATGAGCCGTTCAGCGCCTTTTTGGCTGCCTCTATATATCCATAACCAGTTTCGGGATAGGCTGGTTTTATGCCGAATGTTACAATGTAATTTTTGTGTGCAAGCTCTATTGCTGTCTTAAGCTTTTCCTGAAATCCATCAGCATCACTAATGACGTGATCAGACGGAAATACAAGGATGACCGCATCCTTTTCCATTCTCAGGATGTTCAGGACTGCAAGAAGAATTGCGGGCGCAGTATTCCTGCCGCAGGGTTCTGATATGATCTTGCCTTTTGAGGGCACCCCGATTTCTTCAAGATGGCGGGCTATTTCAAAAAAATGTTCCTCACCGCATACAACCCGGATATTTGAGGGGTCAAGTACCGGTGACAGCCGTTTAATGGTATTTTGAATTAAAGAATCCGCCCCGACAAGATTGACGAGCTGCTTGGGATAAAGTTCTCTGGAGATAGGCCACAGTCTGGAGCCGCTTCCTCCGGCTAACAGGACTGAAAATATTTTTATATCTGTTTTTGCCATATGGTGCATGCCCTTATGCTGTTCTGTGAAACACAAACAGACCCGTGCACAAAGGCCTATGTGACATTATATTAGGTTGCAGGCAGGAAGGTCAATTTAACTTTCAACTTTTTTCCAGCAGTCAGAGCTCTCTATGGAGGATATCAATATATCTGTCAATCTGCGCTCTGATTCCACGTCTCCGGACTTAACATCAAGCAGCAGCTTTTTGGGTAACTCCACGATACACATAGTGTCCTTTTTAAGGAACTGAAACTTGAAGATAAAAGTGTCGAGCATATAAAAGATCCTGAATATTATGACTGTATTGTCGATTTGTCTTATCTTTGCTTCTATAATGTCGTACGCAGGCACTTTATCTTCAGAGACTCGCGGATCCATTGGGTTACCTTTCAGTATTAATAGTGCATATCAAATTTTGAGAAATAATTCTACTAATATTAACACCTTTTGTCACGGGAAAAATGAAGATATTCATTTTTTTAATGAAAAAGACCTAAAATCTTGTGCATTTGAGTTCTCAAAACCCTCCCCCCTTGACGGGGGAGGGCGAGGGTGGGGGCGAATTTATACTTATTTTTCACCCTCCCCTTCATCCCCTCCTCTACGAGCCAGTGGCCATCAAGGGAGGGGAAATAATGGTAAACTGGAAACTGAAAACTGGAAACTGTTACAATGCTACCATACCATGGATGTAGAAATTATTAAGGCAGCCCTCCTTGGGATAGTCGAGGGGATTACCGAATTCTTGCCCATATCTTCAACAGGCCATCTTATCCTTGCTGGAGACGTGCTCGGTTTCACCAGCGATACCGCCAAGACATTTGAGGTATTTATACAGCTTGGCGCAATCCTCGCAGTTGTATGGATGTACCGTATAAAAATTTCCTCTACTTTTAAAGGGCTCGGCACAGAAAAGACCAACAGGTTTCTGTTGAATCTCCTGATAGCGTTCCTTCCGGCAGCCTTTTTCGGCCTTTTTGCGCACTCATTTATAAAACGTCACCTGTTTAATCCCGTAACCGTCGCTATTGCGCTTATCACAGGAGGCATTGCCATATTTGTAATTGAGCGGGTTGTAAAAAGATCAGTTGTCTCTGATATAGATGATGTTTCGCCTAAACAGGCCTTGAGCATAGGCCTGGCTCAGACGCTTTCTCTTTTCCCTGGCGTTTCAAGGGCCGGGGCTACCATTATGGGTGCAATGTGTTTTGGCCTTGAGCGGAAGGCTGCTACGGAATTTTCCTTCTTCCTGGCAATTCCCACGATGTTCGCAGCAACATCGTATGACCTGCTGAAAAACCTTCAAAATTTAAGCATAAGCGATGTGCCCATTTTTGTGGTCGGATTCCTTGTCTCCTTTTTTTCTGCATTAATTGTTATAAAAGCATTTCTCGGGTTTGTGACAAAATATACCTTTGACTCTTTTGCCGTTTACCGTATTATCTTTGGAACAGTTGTTCTTTTTTATTATCTGTAATGAGGTCTTATTCTGCTCGGCAGGGAAGAGCAAACATGTGTTATCGTTTTTCTACCGCTTTTGTTATCATTATAGCCATATGGAACGGGAAAGCAGGATAAAGGATGAGATCATAGGCATCCTGGAGATCCTCGCAGGTCTCATCATTATCATCAGCCTTGTCAGCCACAATCCCTGGGACCGGTCTGTTTTTACCTTCAACGCGTATGAGATGAAGAACCTGCTCGGCAGGTTTGGAGCAAATCTTTCAGCCATCCTTATCCAGGTCTTTGGATATTCTTCATATATCATCCCGGCCGTTTTGATGCTGTATGGCATAAGAAAAGTTTTTGGATGGATAACAAACCGAAGGCTGTACCTGTACATAGGAGTTGTTGTTATCCTCATCATTTCAACATCCTCTCTTTTTTCCATGTTTTTGGGCGATCATTCCGGAGGCGCAGTGGGAATCCTGGCTACTGAATTTACTTACAGAACCATTTCATCGATCGGATCTCTGCTGCTGTTTTCCACCTTAACGCTCATTTCCCTGATGTACCTTATTCAGTTTTCGGTCGCGAATATGGCCAGGAATGCAAAGAGCAAAATACTCTTTGGCACGCAGGCGCTCACAGCTATTAAACTCAAAAAGAAAATAGAAACAAATGAGCAGCCGCAAATAAAAGAACCTGCGATCATACCGGAGCCCCACATTCAGCCGGAGCTGCCGGAATGGCCGGAAGTCCCAGAGATACAGGAAATTCTCCCGCTCGCACCGCCTGAGACAAAAATTAAACCGCTGCAAAAAACGGCTGCAAGACTGCCTGAGAAGGCCGGCAGCGCATATAAGCTGCCCGGCGTAGAGCTGTTACAGGACCCTTCTCCTTCAAAATCAAGGCCCTCGAGAGATGAACTCTTGCAGCAGTCAGAACTGCTGGAGAAGAAACTACTGGACTATTCCATAGAAGGTAAAGTGACTTACGTATCACCGGGCCCTGTGGTGACCATGTTTGAATTTGAGCCTGCCCCGGGGATCAAGATCAACAAGATCATGTCACTGTCAGATGATCTCGCAATGGCCATGAAAGCAAACAGCATCCGCATTTCTCCTATACACGGGAGGTCAACATTGGGGATCGAAGTGCCGAACCAGGAAAGAGAAGATGTCTTTTTGAAAGAGCTTATCGTATCTGACGCATTCAGGAAAAGCCCCTCAAAACTGACCATCGCCCTTGGCAAAGACATCTTCGGGACGCCCGTTATGGCAGACCTGAGCAAGATGCCGCATCTGCTTATCGCAGGCGCCACAGGTTCAGGAAAAAGCGTCGGGATGAACAGCATCGTGCTGAGCCTTTTATACAGATCCACTCCGGCGGAAGTCAAAATGCTTATGATAGACCCCAAGATGCTCGAACTTTCAGCGTATCATGATATCCCTCACCTGCTCATGCCCGTTATCACACTTCCCAAAGAGGCTTCCAGTGCGCTGAAGATGCTGGTATTTGAAATGGAACGCCGCTACAGGCTCCTTGCTGAGAGCGGGGCACGGAACATTGAGGCCTATAACAGTAAATTCGAAATTCGAAATTTAAAATTCGAAACAAAAAAAGCTGATGGAGAAGATTCACTGCCTCAAAAGGAACCGCTCCCTTACATTGTCATATTCATCGATGAACTTGCTGACCTCATGTTCGCATCCGGGCATGAGGTGGAGGATTCCATTGCAAGGCTCGCGCAGATGGCGCGCGCAGCAGGGATACACCTGATCCTTGCTACACAGAGGCCGTCCGTGGATGTCATTACAGGAATAATAAAGGCAAACTTCCCGTCGAGGATATCCTTTCAGGTATCATCAAAATTAGACTCCCGGATCATACTCGACACCTACGGAGCAGATCAACTGCTCGGCAAGGGCGACATGCTCTTTGTGAGTCCGGGCAAGAAGCTGAAAAGGCTCCACTGTGCATATGTGAGCGAAGAAGAGATTAAAAATGTCGTGGACTTCATACGCTCTCAGGGAGGCCCTGACTATACACTTTTTGAGAGCATCTCGCAGGATTCACAGGAGATGTCACAGCTTGACGAAGACAAAGATGAGCTTTACATGCAGGCGCGCGATATCGTGCTTTCAACCGGACAGGCATCAATCTCTTATATTCAGCGCAGAATGAAAATAGGATATAACAGGGCTGCGAGGATCATGGAAATGCTGGAAGAGGAAGGCGTTGTCGGTCCTCCCGGCGAAGCAGGAAAACCAAGGGAGATACTATGGAAAAGGAACCAATGAGAAAAAAGTCAAAAGTCAAAAGTCAAAAATCAAAAGTCAAGAAAATTTTTCTTTTTCTGTTATTTTTATTATTCACAATTAACTGTTCACTCATCCCCTCTGTGTACGCTGCTACCGTCGAAGAGATTGTTAAAGATATCCAGAGCAGGCTGTCTGATATCAATGACATAAAAGGCACATTCACTCAGACAAGCTACCTGAAAGACCTCGAAAAGACCGAAACATATTCAGGAACCTTCTATATAAAAAAACCTTCCGGCATCATGTGGGAATATAACACTCCCCGTGATGAAAAGGTCATCATAAACGGGACTGACACATGGATCTACAGGGAGTCACAGAAACAGGCTATCAGAACAAAGTTAAGCAAGGAGTCATACAGCCAGGTTCCAATAGCACTGCTCAACAGTCTGGGAAACCTTTCAGTAGAATTTAATATCATGCTTGAAGCCCATGATGTACTGAACCTCAGGCCAAAACAGAAGATGGGATTTATGCAGGAGATCATCCTCAAAACCGTTCCTGAAAATTTTCCCATTAAAACGCTGAAGGTGCTGGATACATACGGCAATTTAATTACCATTGAGATCAGGGATATCAAAACCAACCTGGGACTTAAGGATTCATTGTTTACATTCACCCCGCCTCAGGGAGTTGAGGTGTATGATATGAGCCAATAGCGCAGAAGAGCAGAAGTGCAAAAGTGCAAAAGTAATAGACTAACTTTTACTGTACATAAATGGAGCAAGTATGGTGAATAAATGCAAGCTCCGTGAAGCGGAGCAATTTTACAAAAACCATATCCTAACATTGAGCGAAGCTTCTAAACATATTGGGCGATACCTTAGCATCAACCCAAATAAACACTAGTTGCAAATTAAAGATACAAGATAATCTTTCTTAAGAATCCTATCGCTTTCAAGATGTTTTTGAGTCGTGCTTGCTCCATTAGGAATTATTGTTCACATGAAACGAAGTAAATCTAAACATCACATCATCCTAATCCTTGTTTTCATCATCATCGCAACATTTGCCCTTTACGAAGAATTCGGAAAGGAAAAAAAACCAAAAGAAACCCCTCGCATAACAAAACCTGAAAAAAAGCCAGAACAGCCTCGTCCTAAACCAAAAGTTGCGATTATCATGGATGACCTGGGGCCGAACAAAAACGCAGCAATCGCCGTCTTCAGGCTTAAAGCTCCCCTGACGCTCTCTATCCTTCCGCAGCAGCCTTATTCAGTATGGATTGCTGAGGAGGGGCACAGGCTCGGACATGACATCATAGCGCACATCCCGATGGAGGCAACACCAGCTCACAAGCTGGGAAAGGGCGGTCTGTATACATGGATGACCGAGACAGAGATCGCAGAAACACTGCATGAAAATTTCATTTCAATACCATTCATCATCGGTGCAAGCAGCCACATGGGTTCTGCATTTACCGAGGATGAACGAGCAATGCAAGTTGTTATCAAAGAACTGAAAAAGAAAAACCTATTCTTTCTCGACAGCCTCACCTCTCCCAGATCCGTTGGATATGATCTTGCGAAGATGCATGGATTAAGAGCCCTGAGCCGTGATCTGTTTCTTGACGATAAAGACGACCCTGCTGAAATTAAGGCCCAATGGGAAAAAATGATAGAAGCCGCCAACAAAAAAGGCTTAGCTATCCTGCTTGCACATCCAAGGAAGAACACCCTGGAGTTTCTGCGGAAGGCATTGAAAGAGAATAACGCAGTTACGGTAGTGCCGGTTTCAGAATTGATTAAATAATTGCTTGATTTACAGCGTAATTGGTTGATACAATGCTTAACGAATCCGAAATTCGTATTTCGAATTTTATTGTTATAAGGAGGTAGGATGGATATCAATTACATGCTGAAAGTCCAGGATGCAAAAGCAGTGGATATACAAAAAGCCCTGCAGGCCGCCGGAATAAAGGTCACGAGCATAACAGAGATATTCAAAGAAAAAGGCGAAGAACCTGCTCAGGCTCCACAGGCAAGCGCCTGAGCGGAGAATTCATCCTTCGACAGGCTCAAGATGACAACTGTCATGGTGAGCTTGTCGAACCATGACACAAATAAAAAGCTATGCACAATTCTAACGAAGCTTCACAACATTGGTACGCTGTCCACACACGGTCGCGCCATGAATTCCAGGTGCAAGAAAGACTGCAACTGAAAGGCGTGGTATCGTTTCTTCCTTCAGTAGAAAAACTTAGAAAGTGGAAAGACAGAAAAAAATTAGTGGCCTTTCCTCTTTTCCCCGGATATATTTTTGTGCGTATTGAGAACAATCCACACAGTATGCTGAATGTGCTGAAGGTAAAAGGCGTTGTCAGGGTTATTTGCAATATACCGGGAGAGCCAGCGCCCATTCCTGACGACCAGATCGCATCACTTCAAAAGCTTGTGGAAAATCGTGAGGCCCTTGATCCGTATCCATATCTGAACGAAGGTCAAAAAGTGAGAATAGCAAAAGGCCCATTGTCAGGTGTTGAAGGTATCCTGGTTGAGAAACTCGAAAAGCACATCCTTGTGCTCTCTGTCGATGTATTACGTCAGGGTGTGGCGCTGACGATTAACGCTGCAGATGTGGAGAGGATTTGAAATACTTTTTGAACCACAGAGACACAGAGGTTTCAGTTTTTCACAACCGTCTCTGTGCCTCAGTGTTTATATTAATTCTCTGCATTTACCAATTCGTGTTCTTTTTACATCATGATATATTGCACGAATACCACAGTCTCAGAGTTATAAGTTGTAAGTTATTGAGTCAGTAAATTAATAATTGATTCTGTAATGCTTTAATTTTTTTGGTTTTTTGACTCTCAACTCTTAACTCTCAACTTTTGGCTCTTAAATTAGCATGTCTTTTGCTAATTATATTGTGTTTTAATTTGCTCTTTCTCAAAAAAAGAAATTTTCTTGACATTTATACATCCCGATGGTATAAATTTAGCTTAACAAAACAGAGACTCAATAAAAAGGCACTTCGTTTTGCTCAGGGTGACAGACACTTTGCATGTCTTTCTGAGCGAAGCGAAGAATCTTGAAAATGAGCACTAAAGGGGGTGATCGAAGAGAAAAAATAACTGTCCTTCATTCCGAAGAATCGGAATGGGATTTTTTGTATAAATATCATTTAAAAAACAAAAACTTTAAAAGGAGGTTTTGAATGAAAAGATCAGTATCAGTTTTATTGGCATTGCTGGCGGTGCTTGCATTTGCTGTATCAGCATTTGCAACACACCCCAGCGAACCCGCTGAAAAGGCCCCGATCTTTGCAAAGGGCAAATCAACAATTGAACTCGGTGGCTCAATAAGGTTCAGAGGCGATTACAGAGCTGACATCATCAGCACAGCAGGCGCAGTTACAACACACAAGGCTGATTATGACGGCAGAGTAAGGTTGCATATGAATGCTTATGTATCAGACAACACAATGGGAAGGGTACATCTTGAGTCAGGTGACGACAATAATGATGATACCTATACATGGGGCTGTGACGCTGGTGTAGACGGTAGTGGAACAGCGGGCCTTGGTCAGGGCAACTGCAAGAAAGAAGAGGTTCAGGTTCTTGAAGCATGGATACAGCATCAGGGATCAGGGCTACTCGGCATGCCTGCAGGAATAAAGATCGGTCATATGCCCCTGAAACTCGGCAGAGGCTTGTTCTTTGATCACACAAGGTTCGGCGATGATGCCATCAACGTATTTGTAAAGCCGATGGATAACCTCACCGTCGAGTATGTCAATGTAAAATTTACCGAAGGTACCGCTACAGACGCAGATGATGAAACAGATGGACATGTACTGATTGCCGGCTACAAAGGCGGTGCATTCAATGCAAGTGCTGATGTCACATACTTGAGAGACAAAGACCTCGGCGGAAAAGACGGCACCAACTTATGGAACTATGCTATCAGAGGCGATGTAGACGCCGGCATGGCAAAGATTTATGCTGAAATTGATCTGCAGAGCGGAAAAATAAAGGACGCTACCACAGACAAGAATTTCAAAGGCTATGCGTTCGTTGTTGGTGCAGATGCAAAGATGGCTGACGTAGGGCTGAACCTGGAGTTCGGTTATGGCAGCGGCGACAATGATGACACAGATGATGACCAGAAGGCTTTCCAGACCTCACTGTCTGCGATCCAGAAAGATAAATTCACCTATGTCTATGACTACAGACAGTTTGCAGCATCCGGTTCAACAAACACAGGTATATCCAACACTACCTATGTAAGACTCGGTGCAGATGCAAAGGCAACACCAGACCTCAGTGTAGCAGCAGAGCTATATTGGCTCAGGGCTTCCAAGTCTTATAAAGACACTGTAGCAGGCACGGCTATAGACGAAAAAGGTATCGGTGTTGAGCTTGATGCCCGTGCAAATTACAAGATTGACGCTAATTTCTCATACTTCATCGAAGGCGGCATCCTCTTCGCAGGAGATCTCTATGATGAGATTGCAAAAGCTGCTGATACTGAAGATGACTTCAGCAATCCGTGGGTTGTCAGACACGGTGTAGTTCTCGCTTTCTAATTTACGACACGATTCGTAATACAAAAGGCGTCCCGGAATCCGGGGCGCCTTTTTTTATTGCATTTGTCAGATGAAACTTCTTATTTAACAAACTTGTCAGTGAAAATATAATCGTTCTCCTTCATTTTCGCATGGCACTCAATACATGCCTCGACCTTCCCCGCGACAACAGCCTTTCCGTTTGTATCATACTGCAACCAGTACCAGTCCCCTGCCGGAGGGTTGTATCCCCTGATCTTGTACATTACAAAAAGTGCAGACAGTTTTTTCCCATCTGTGTAGTTTTCGGTAACGATTATAGAGCCGTTCGCCATTTTTCTTTCTACCTTAATGGAATTGAGGGCGTTGTCATTGACATAAGTCGTAATATGGTCAAGCGGCGGCCTTGCTTTAAACATCTTGCCTTTGCCGGGCCATAGATCCCAGTTAGTGTAAGGATCTTCAATTGTAATATATCTGTAGACTGCTTCTGCCTGTATACCCGGCAGCGGCGCATATGTCTCAGCCGGAGAAGTTTGATGGATCGCATATGCAGCGCCTACCGATACACAGATCGCAACCAATACCCCTAAAAATAAATTTTTCATACTCACCTCCAGTTATAAGTTTTCTAAAACCATTATATCACTGCGGCTGACAAACACAATCTTTCGTTACGTTATGCTTGCCGGACTTCGCAAGTAATTGTTCCCTATTGCCTTTCAGTAAATCTATTACTTATAATTTTTGATACTAACTTTAAGTCGATATTATCTGATCTGTCATTCCGCACTAGGCCTACCCGCAGGCAGGCCTGGCGACCCATGGATTTTCGCCTCGGCAAGGCGACTGTGATGACCGGCCTCTGCGGGAATGACAGCCGAATTAACCTATAACCTGCTATAAAGGAGATCATATACAACATGTCCGGACATTCAAAATGGTCGCAGATCAAACACAAAAAAGCTGCTGCTGATTCAAAAAAAGGTAAGGCATTCTCAAAACTTTCCAAAGAAATAAGCGTTGCCGCACGGCTTGGCGGAGGAAATCCAGATATGAACGCACGCCTCAGGCTTGTAATGGAGAAAGCCAGAGAGGTAAACATGCCCTCTGATAACATCAAACGTGCAATACAGAAAGGCACCGGGGAACTTCCCGGAGCGCAGTATGAAGAAATAATGTACGAAGGCTATGGACCCGGAGGTGTTGCCTTGATGATGGAGGTCATGACAGACAACAAGAACAGGACTGTGCCCGAGATCAGACATCTGATGACCAAATATGGCGGTAATTTGGGGGAAACAGGATGCGTTGCATGGATGTTTAATAAAAAAGGCTACATCCTTGTAAGTAAAAACACCATTGATGAAGATACCATGATGTCAACTGCCCTCGATGCAGGTGCTGAGGATTTCAGGAACGATCCTGAAGAAGAAAACTATGAGGTCATTACCACGCCGGAAGATCTAAACAAAGTAAAAGAATTTTTGTCATCAAAAAATATATCTTTTAATCTTTCGGAAATTACATTCCTGCCTAAAAATTACGTAAACCTTGACGCCCGCGATGCTGATAAAATGCTGAAATTGATGGAAGCGCTTGAAGACCATGAAGATATACAGAATGTCTATGCAAACTTTGATATTCCGGATGAAGTAATGTTAGAAACTGACTAAGGCACAAAGGGACAAAGTGGCAGAGGCACATAGGGAACGAATAAAAACTTACAGGGACTTAGGCGTTTGGCAAAAAGCCATGCAGCTTGTTACGCAAGTTTATTTTGTGACAAAAGAGTTCCCTAAGGAAGAAATCTATGGGCTAACCTCTCAAATAAGAAGATGTTCTGTTTCGATCCCAAGTAATATAGCAGAAGGCTACGGGAGAAGTTCTACCAATGATTATCTTCGTTTTCTCCAGATTGCGAGTGGTTCCTTATATGAATTACAAACCCATCTGGAAATCTGTCTTAATTTAAAATACCTGTCAAAAGAAATTTTTGAAGACGTTCATGAAAAAAGTAGAGAGATTGAGCGTATGCTTAGCAGTTTAATGCGAAAACTGGGTTTACCTAAATGAGCTGGGTATCTTTATATCTTTGTGCCTCTGTGCCTCTGTGCCTTTGCTCCTGGAGTCACTGATGCGAATTATCGGCATTGATCCGGGTACTGTCTGCTGCGGTTACGGGCTAGTAGAACGGAAATCCCAACTCATTCATGTCGCTTCGGGTGAAATACGCATGAACCAGAAAACTCCTCTCCCGGAACGCCTGAAGGTCCTCCACGATTCCCTCAACACAGTTATACACCAGTACAAACCTTCCCATCTGTGTATCGAAAAGATCTTTTATCACAAAAGCATTCGTTCTGCACTTGCCCTCGGTTCAACACGAGGGGTTGTTCTGCTTCTTGCCGCTCAAAACAATATCCCTGTTTTTGAATATAACTCAACTGAACTAAAGATGGCGCTCACGGGATATGGACGGGCGGAGAAAAGACAGGTTCAGCATATGGTAAAAATATTGCTCAATCTCAATTCTTCCCCCATGAGCGAAGACAGCACTGATGCGCTTGCGCTTTGTATATGCCACATAAATTCGTCTTTTAAGTTAAAATAGGGGCATTAAACAAGGCACAAAGGCACAGAGATGCAAAGGCACAAAGGGATAAATAGAATACGATGTTATAAACTTTGTGCCTCTGTGCCTTTGAACCTTTGTGCCTCAACAATAAAATGATCGCATCCATCAAAGGCATTGTCCTAAGCAAACAACCAGAAGGGGTCATTGTAGACGTCAATGGGATCGGCTACCATGTAAGTATCCCTTTGTGCAGCCTGGCTGATATTCCTGAATCCGGAAGCACTGTCTTTCTGCACACTTATACGCACGTCCGGGAAGATTCTTTGCAACTATTTGGTTTCCTCTCTAATGAGGAGAAAAAGATTTTCACATCCCTTATCGGGATCAATGGCATCGGCCCCAAGCTGGGGCTTGCGATCCTTTCCGGAATGCCGGTACAGAAATTGGTTGAAGCGATAAGCAGTGAGAATGTGTCTCTTCTCTCAACCATTCCCGGTCTTGGCAAAAAGACATCGGCAAGGCTCGTCCTTGAACTCAAAGGGAAACTCCCGTCGTTCAATATGGATGAGACCATATCTTCTCGACTGGGGGCACATGCGGATGACGCAATTTCAGCCTTGGTAAATTTTGGATATAAAAAACCACTGGCTGAAAAAGCGGTTGAACAATCTGTTAAAAACGGAACAACAGCAATAGAAGATATTATCAGGGAGGCGTTAAAATATTTAAATGAAAGGCACTAAGGAAAAAAGGCACAGAGGGACAAAGATACAAAGGCACAAAGGGAAAAACTTAGTGCCTTTGCTCCTCTGTCCCTTTGTCCCTTATTTTTAATATGAAAGACATCCCGCAGAGAAATATTACCCCGGAGATCGTTGCTGAAGACCTAAACTTTGAGCTGAGCATCCGTCCAAGGACTTTTGATGAATTTGTCGGACAGGACAAGCTCAAAGAAAACCTGAAAATATTCATACAGGCTGCCCGCCAGAGGAATGAGGCGCTGGACCATGTCCTTTTCTGCGGCCCGCCGGGGCTTGGAAAAACAACCCTCGCGCACATAATCGCCTCTGAGCTCGGGGCAGATATAAAAGTGACTTCAGGCCCTGTGCTCGAAAGGCCAGGAGACCTCGCTGCCATACTGACGAACCTTGGAGAGAAGGACATTCTCTTCATTGACGAGATACACAGGCTGCCGAGAATGGCTGAGGAGATCCTTTATCCCGCAATGGAGGATTATCAACTTGACATCATCATAGGACAGGGGCCGAGCGCAAGGTCACTGAAACTGAACCTCCCCCGTTTCACCCTCATAGGCGCCACGACACGGACGGGCTTGCTAACCTCACCATTGAGAGACCGGTTCGGCATTATCAACAGGCTCGATTTTTATACACCCGAAAACCTCGAAAAGATACTCATGCGCACAGCAGGCATTTTAAACTCAGAGATAATAAAAGATGCTGCATCAGAAATCGCTGGGCGATCGCGAGGCACGCCGAGGATTGCGAACCGTTTGCTCAGAAGGACGAGGGATTTTGCTCAAGTGAAAGGCACGGGGGTTATCGAACTGAAAATAACAAAAGACGCTCTTCACGCTATGGATGTTGATACGAAGGGTTTTGACGAAATGGACCGGAAACTGCTTCTTGCGATAATCGAAAAATACAGCGGAGGCCCTGTCGGGCTGGAAACCCTCGCAGCCTCGATAAGAGAAGAGAAGGACACCATTGAAGATGTGTATGAGCCGTACCTCCTGCAAGAAGGTTTTCTGGAGAGGACCCCGCGCGGCAGAGTTGCCACAGCGCGGGCATATGAACATTTTGGCATGAAAAAAACAGAAGGACTGTTTTGAGGAACAGGCACTAAGGCACAGAGGAGCAAAGGAACAAAGAAATAAAATAATACGATATCGTAAACTTTGTGCCTATGTGCCTCTGACACTTTGTGCCTTCATTATATATGAAAATCCTTTTTCACATTTGCTGCGGCAACTGCGCGTTATATCCAGTAAAACTGTTGCGCTCTGAGGGCCATGATTTTGCCGGTTACTGGTACAATCCGAATATTCACCCGCTTGAAGAATACCAGTCACGTCTTGATTCAGTGAAAGACCTTTCCGATAAATGGCGAATTGAGATGCTGTACTCGGATGAATACAACCCTGATGAATTTTTTGGTATGTTCAGCGCCCAACAAATCCCTCCTTCGCCTGAGCGATGCAAATATTGCTATCAGCTCAGGCTTGAAAAAACCGCGGCAAAGGCACGTGAAGAGGGTTTTGAAGCATTTTCCACGACTCTGCTCATCAGCCCTTATCAGGATTTTGAACAGATTATAAATGCCGGCAGGAAACTCGCCGATGCATATGATGTCATGTTCTTTGAAAAAGATTTCAGGTCTTTTTTCAGAAAAGCAATGTCCCTCTCGAAAGAATTGGGACTCTACAGGCAAAAATATTGCGGCTGCCTTTTCAGCAAACAGGAACGTGAGCAGGCGATCAAGGCGAAAGAGATGCTTAGGGGGAGTCAAAACAAATAATATTGGAATCTGTTGCGATGGCCGTTGATTTGTTCTCCTGATTTCCTCTATAGTTAAATATATTGACAAGAATTAGCTGTAAAGAATTGAAGCAAGCTCTATAGATCTTCATGGCAGACCTGGGGAAATTCCTGGTAATAACCGGCCTCGTAATAGCCTGTATCGGCGCTGTACTGCTTTTTTTCAGGGACGGCATCCCTTTATTAGGCAAACTGCCTGGAGATATTGTTATCAGGAAGAAAAATTTTACTTTCTACTTTCCTCTTGCAACGAGTATCCTCCTGAGCATAATTCTGAGTTTGATATTTTATTTTTTTGGAAGGAAATAACATTATGATGAAGCTTCGCAAAAAAAACATTCTCAAACCCCGGCATATGGCCCTTCGACAAGCTCAGGGTGACAAGGGTATAATGGTGAGCCCTTCGATACCTGTCACACTGAGCGAGTCGAAGTGCGACACGTACTCAGGACAAGCTCTGTCGAACCATGAGTTCCACATCATGTGCAAAATTATATTGTGCTTGGCAATTATGTCCATAGTCTTTATAGTCCCCATTTTTGCCTTTGCCGATGACAGCATAAAGGTACTTATGCTCGATTCCCCGAAAGACCCGCAGCCATCAGAACAGGCTCAGAAAGTTGAAAGCTTAAACGGTAAGGTTTTTTTCAATAATCAATCCTATTCAGGATCATTTGAGATCATGAAAGATGAAAACGGTCTATATATTGTCAATAATATCTCTTTTGAAAAATACATTGAGGGAGTCGTAGCTTCAGAGGTCGGGAAGAGCTGGCTGACAGAAGCACTTAAGGCCCAGGCTGTCATATCAAGAACATATGCCCTGTACAATAAAAATCTCCAGCTTGAGAAAAACTACCATCTTACATCAAGTGTTCTCCACCAGGCATATAAAGGTGAAAATACGGATCCCTTGATTGCCCAGGCAGTGGAATCCACAAAAGGAGAGATACTGACCTATCAAGGCAAGCCTGCTAACGCTTTTTATCATGCAACCTGCGAAGGTAAAACAGAACTCCCTGAAGAAGTATGGACAGAGAGCTATCCATACCTCAGATCAGTTGACTGCAATGGGAAAAATACTCCCTATGAAAAATGGACAAAAGAGTTTACCCTGGAACAAATCAGAGATTCTTTGGGGATTCCCGGATTTATCGGTATGACCATTAGCGCTTACACCGCAACAGGAAGGGTCAAAACATTAACAATGCAAATCTCAAAAGCAAACGAGAATTATCCTCTCTCGCCTCCCTCTGACAAAGGGGGACATGTGGATACTTCTGAAATGGAGATCAAGGCGACTGAGCTCCGCATGAAGCTGGGATACAAAGAACTGCCGAGCACTGATTTCACCCTTTCCGTTACAGATGGCATGGTCGTTTTCAACGGCAGGGGATATGGACATGGTGTCGGATTAAGCCAGTGGGGCTCCCTGGAAATGGCACGCGAGGGGAAAAACTACAGAGATATCCTCGCGCATTATTATCCGGGAACTGAAATAAGGAAGAATGAAGAGCTGCATTCTAAAAAACAAATAGACACTCAGGCACAAAGGGATAAAGGCACACAGCGAGAAAAATGAACTCTGTGCCTCTGTGCCTTTGAACCTTTGTCCCTTTTCTATCATGAAACTCTCAGATTTTGACTACCCTGTATCACCGGAACAGATAGCCCTGTATCCTCTTGCCAAACGTGATTCCTCAAAGCTGTTTGTTGTTCACAGGGATACTTCCATATTTGAGCATAAGACATTCGTTGATATCACCGATTATTTTCAGACAGGCGATGTCGTAGTTCTTAATAATACAAAAGTGATCCCCGCCAGAATATATGGAACGAAGCCTTCGGGCGGAAAAGTTGAGATCATGCTGCTGAGGGAACTTGGCAGGAATAACTGGGAAGCTCTTGTACGCGGCACTAAAGAAGGCTCTGTTATGGTCAGCAATGAAATAACCGCTCATGTTTCTCGGGGGAATGATTCACCTGCAAAGGTAAATTTTGAAGGTAATGGTGTTGATTTTGATATAACCACACTGTTGGATAAAGTTGGCGTCATGCCCCTGCCTCCTTATATCAAAAGGAAGGCTGAGCGGTCTGATAACGAAAAGTATCAAACCGTATATGCCGAGAAAAAAGGGGCCATTGCAGCGCCGACAGCAGGATTACATTTCACAGAATACGTCCTGAATGCCATCAGAAAAAAAGGAGCAACCATCGCAACTGTCACCCTTCATGTCGGATACGGTACATTTAAGCCAGTAACCTCAGACAATATCCATGCCCACACAATGGATGAAGAATTCTATGAGATACCTGAAGCTGCCGCCTCAGCGATCAACAGTGCTAAATCAGAAGGCAGGAGAGTCATCGCAATAGGCACCACAGTCACGAGAACCCTTGAGTCAGCAGTTTATCCAATAACTCCTGGCGCTGGCTGGACAAACATCTTCATCCGGCCCGGATATGCATTCAGGATAATCGATGCCCTCATCACGAATTTCCACCAGCCGAAGTCAACTCCTATGATGCTCGCATCAGCTTTCACAGGACTGGACGTGCTCAAAAAGGCTTACGCAGAGGCGCAGCAAAAAGGATACAGGTTCTTTTCGTACGGCGACACTATGCTCATACTATAAAATTGAGCACTCTATCCCAGTTTATTTATCCTAAAAACGGCAGTTATAGCCACAGATTTCACAGATAAAGACAATGATTTAAATGAGTAAGGCGCTTATTATATATTCACCTGCTAGGTGAAAGGC
>QZKC01000040.1 GCA_003599425.1 Nitrospiraceae bacterium
AAGGATTCTGCAATTGCACGATTCAGGAGTGAAATACCCGTCCTCGTATCCACCGAGTCGGGCGGTGAGGGCAGGAATATGCAGTTTTGTAACACTATAATAAATTTCGATCTCCCCTGGAACCCCATGAGGATCGAACAGAGGATAGGAAGGCTGCACAGGATCGGGCAGAGCAGAGACGTATTTATATTCAATCTCTCCGTGAGAGAGACCCTCGAGGATTATATTATTGATATCTTAGACAACAAGATAAACATGTTTGAGATGGTCATTGGAGAAATAGAGCCGATACTTGGACATCTTGGAGAAGACAGGGATTTTGAGGATATAATCATGGAAATATGGCTGAAGTGCAGCGATAATGAGAGTCTCAAGGGCGGCTTCGAACGGCTCGGCAGGGACCTCGTTAATGCAAAGAAGGAATACATAAATGCAAAGGCGATTGATACCGAGATATTTGGAGATGATTATGAGACATAGAATGAGTAAAGGCGGACGGCCGTTCGCCCAATAAGGATCAATGAATAGAACGCTGCCTGAAATTTTTTCGGACATACTGACTTATAACGGCTCTCTTGTGGAGCAGACCGATGACGGAGCGCTTGAGGTGATCGCGCCGCAACATGTCTCAGGACTTCTCGGCATTTCCGAGCATGCGAGGCTCTGTTTTTCATATGATGCTGTCGGCGGCGATGCGATTTATGCATCCTATGGCTCTGATTTATTTAAGGCATTAGCTGGGCTTTTTGAAGACAGGGGCAGGTGTTCCGTTGCTCGTTTTGAAGCTTCGCCCCTGAATATTAGGAAACTGATAAAGACAATCCCCGGCGAGTTTTCTTTCAGCAACGCCATATTTCGATTTAACCGGACAGAAATAAAAGACGTTCGTTATTTGATGCTATATCTTAAATATACTGCGTTATCAGATGAAAAACACGAAGGCATTCTTCCTGTACTGATAAATTGCATGACCATGTCTATTATGCATTTAACAAAAGATGCGGATGAGATTATGGAAGGACTGAAGGTAATTAATGTCCCTTATTCAGGAGCGCCAACAGGATTTATAAATGAACAGGAGGGAATTAAATTATATAAGTCAGCCTATTCCGCAGCGGATCAGATGATACGGGGAAGATTAAAAGACTTTATCAGAAGCCTTGAAAGAAGATTAAACCGGGACACTAAGAGAGTATATGAATACTATGAGACCCTCAGGGAAGAGACACTGAGGGCCATAGAGCGAAAGAGAGAAGGCCCCGAAGACGGCGCAGACAAGCTCCGTGACAAGCTTAATGTTATAGAGACGGAACGGAAATGGAAGATCCAGGACCTCATTGCAAAATATGCACTGAATGTGCAAATAGAGCCAGTCGCTGCCGTAGCAATAGAGACGCAGGTGCCCGTATTTTGGATAAGTATTAAACGGAGGCTGGCCTCAAGAGAGTTTCCTGTTACATATAATCCTGTCGTCAGGCAGTTTGACGACCTGCCCTGTGAATCATGCTTTTACCCGAGGGGCCACTATTATGTTTGCGATGATAACCTTCACATTGTGTGCAACAGTTGTTTTAGCGTCTGCTCTCTTTGTGGAAAGCGATATTGCAAGGCATGTTATAAAGATATATGTCCGAAATGCAAGAGGTAACAGACAGGCAATAAGAGGCTTTCTCATATCAATCCGGAAAGGAATTTCCCCACTGAAATGATCATGTCCCTTTCTCATGCCGGTCTATGCTATTTATTTTTACCACCTGGTACACATACGAGATTGAGAGCCGGTTCCTAAAGTAGAGAAGGTGCGGCGACACCGCAATCCGTATAATTTTGCCTAAAAGCAAAATAATTAGCTAATAAATTTGCTTTCGTAAAAATATGTCATTTTTTTATTTTTGCCTGAAGTAAGGAGTATCCGGCTGTCTTTTCATGCAGCATTCCGTATCAGCCATGTTCTAAATTCATCAATAAGGGGACGTTTAATAAAATCAGTGGTTATTCTGAAATGTTCAGAATAACGATTTTTCATTTCTCTTTTGTGATGAGTTGCAGATATGTTAGGAGAGGATGCCGATACGATTTTTGCTTTCCTTCAAAAGGTAGCCTGCCTTTTAAATTCAACCATGTCCCCTGCAATATCGGCATCCTCTCATGGTGAAATGTCAATTGATGCAGACAGACGAATGCATATTTCATTAAGCTTGTTATTAGGCGCAAGAAGTTGCTGGTTAACATTAATTTTTCAGCCAGTATGTCCCCCAAAAAGAATGGCATTTTAAAACACATATAAATAAGGCGTTGTCAATAGTCCAGAAAATGTTTTCACATTTTGCTGAAAACATCCCGTAACGAATTGTCTGCCCAATATCTTTGATGAGTCTTTAATCTTTTTGCAGCCAGCTTTTTCAATTCTCTTTTATGATACCTTGCAGATATGTTAGGAGAGGATGCCGATACGATTTTTGCTTTCCTTCAAAAGGTGGCCTGCCTTTTAAATTCAACCATGTCCCCTGCAATATCGGCATCCTCTCATGTTGAAATGTCAATTGATGCAGATAGACGAATGCATATTTCAATAAGTTTGTTATTAAGGCGCAAGAAATTCCTGGTTAACATTTAATTTTTCAGCCAGGATGTCCCCCAAAAAGAATGGCATATTAAAACACATATTAATACATTGTTGTCAATAGTCCCCAAAATGTTTTCACATTTTGCTTAAATATAAATATGCTGAAAACCCGAGGAAAACATAGTCTTTCTTTCAATATCCCATCAGGACATTGTTTCAATAACAGGAACGGTGAGAGAGGTCGTTTCAAGAATTATGTCGAGGCTAAAAAAGGAAGGGGTTGTCGTAGACAGCAACGTAAGGGGTTTTAGGGTAAACAAGAACAAGCTTAAAAAAATCCTCCGCCAAGAGTGATGCAGGTCATAATCAGGGATATTCAGCTACAGAATATCCTCCGCTATTCTACAGTTGCAACGAAAAATAATTTGTGATATAGAGTGTTGTAGTAACATAAGTTACTGAACTTCAGGCCTTTAATGTATAAAGTATGGTTGTCATTATACTGGCGCAAATGCTTTATGATAAAAATCATAGCACTTGTTTTTAATAGTAAAATAATATTTGCGCAACAAAACAATAGTGCCTTTTAAAATGGAGTCGCAATGTCCATGCAAAGTTTCCAGGTAGTAATCCCTGACTACAAATACTGGAAGCAGAACATAAAGTGTCAGACAGGATGTCCTGTTCATACGGACTCCAGAGGTTATGTAAGGGCTATTGCAGAAGGTGATTACGAAAAAGCCTACTGGATAGCGAGAATGCCGAACCCTCTTGCTTCTATATGCGGAAGGATATGCGGCGCACCCTGTGAACTTGCGTGCAGGAGAGGATGGATAGACGCTGCTATTTCTATCAGAGCGCTCAAAAGGTTTGTTACTGAAAAATATGGAGTTGAGATATACAAGGATAAAGGAGATTACGCAAATAATTTTAGAAGCAAATTTAAAGAAAAAGGTTCGGGCATCATAGGTATTGCTGTTGATACGTCAAAACCCGTTTCCATTGTAGGTTCCGGACCGGCTGGGCTTGCATGCGCGCATGAACTCGCTCTTATGGGATATAAGCCGGTCATCTATGAAATGGAGAAGACAGCAGGGGGCATGTGCGCAATGGGCATCCCGCCGTACAGACTCCCAAGGGAAATACTTCAGGCAGAAATTGATGCAATAAGCGCGCTGGGGGTTGATATCAGACTGGGGGTGCAGATTGGCAGGGATGTTCCCATCAAAAAACTGTATGATGAGTCTGCTGCTGTGCTTATAGCAGTAGGAGCAAAGAAATCAAGGATGATCCCAATGCACGGCTCAAAAAGCACCGGCGTTCTGGGCGGTGTGGATTTTCTGCGTGATGTGTACACGGGAGCAGATGTAAAAATAGGCCCCAAGGTTGTCGTAATCGGAGGCGGGAATGTCGCATATGATGTTGCGCGGACCTCATTAAGACAGAAAGGCGTGGAGGCAGTTTCACTTGTATGCATAGAGAAATTTGAGGAGATGCTTGCTGACAGGGTCGAGATAGCTGAAGGAGAGGAAGAAGGAATTGAAAGGATCAATAGCTTTGGTCCTTACCGAATTAATGCGGACAGGGACGGGACGGTAAAGTCGGTTACGTTTAAAAAGTGTCTTGCTGTCTTTGATGGTGAGGGAAGGTTTAATCCAAGATATGATGAATCTGAAGTAATAACGCTTGATACTGATACGGTCCTGTTTTCCATTGGGCAGGCGTCCGACCTTTCGTTTCTTGAAAAATGCGGCCTTGATGTTGAAATGACTGATAGAGGAATGATAAAGGTCGGCAGGAATAAAATAGAAACTTCCCTCTCCGGTCTGTTTGTGGCTGGAGACGTTGCATATGGGCCGAGACTTGTCATTGATGCCGTAGCAAGCGGGAAGAAGGCGGCGGTCCTTATTCATGAGTATTTGAGCGGCAAACCCGTACGCATGAAGATCTCGGAGGATCATACGGAGCGCTATGAAAATGAAGTGTCATGCAATATTGTAGCGCACCCGCCGGATTTTGAAAAAACAAGGAGGGAGGAGGTCCCTTCCGCTCCGGTTGCAGAGAGGGTCAAGAGCGTATCTGCAACAGTTGAAACAGGCTTTCCACAGGCGACTGCAGAAGAACAGGGAGGCAGGTGTTTGAACTGCGCAGTAAATACAATATTTAACGGCGACAGGTGCATTCTCTGCGGAGGGTGTGCTGATATCTGTCCCGAATATTGCCTGCGGCTTGTAAGCCTTGAAAATATCAAAAGCGATGAAACCCTTACAGCACTGTATAAGAACAGATACAGAGATGATCCTGCAGGCGTGGGCTCAGCGATTATAAAAGATGAGGACAGATGTATCAGATGTGGTCTCTGTGCAAAAAAGTGTCCGGTGGACGCAATAACAATGGAGAGATTTATATTCAGGGAGGTAATTGATAATGAGTAATGGGAACCGGAATGAGGAAGGGGTCTCAAGACGTGATTTCCTTGGTTTGGCTGCTTTTGGAGCAGCTATTCTGGCTTCACTTGGAGCGCTTGCGGGCAGTCTCAGGTTTGTAAAATCGAATGTTTACTCCGAGGAGTCCAAAAAATTCAAGATAGGAAAAATAGAGAATTTCCCTATAGGCACAACACGAAGTATCGATGGCAAGAGTGTATTCATATTCTCTGATGATAACGGACTCTTTGCGATATCTGCTGTATGTACCCACCTTGGATGTATTGTATATCCTACTGAGGCGGGTTTTCAGTGTCCCTGTCACGGTTCAAAATACAATCAGGATGGTAAAGTTATCGGTGGCCCTGCTCCGAGGCCTCTTGAGTGGTTTGAGATAAGCCAGGAAGTGGACGGTACCCTCTTTGTTGACGCGGGGAAGGCAGTTCCGAATGGAACAAAATACATATTTGCTTGATAAAGAAGTACAGGGTAGTAAGCAGAGAGTAGAGAGATTAATTAATTATTTTATTATTGTTTCTTTCTACTTTCTACCCTCTACTCTCTACTTATATGTTAAAGGAGTTTAAACAATGAATGATATGAATGATATTAAGCAAACTGGACTGGCGAAATACATAGAGAATTTAAAGTCTCTGAAAAGTTCATTTGCAAATTCTTTTCTGAGAAGCGGGATCCCCACATCTGATAAATCAAGAACTGCAGTCGTGGTGAACAACTTTTTTCTCCATTTGCATGGAGCAAAGACGCATATCAATACATTACGGCCTTCATATACGCTCGGCCTGGGCCTTATCTCCTTTTTCCTGTTGGTCATCGTGTTTATTTCGGGCGGCTTTCTCATGGTGTATTACAGCCCTTCCATAGGTACCGCATTTAATGCTGTCAAGGATATCAATTTTGTCGTCTTTGGCGGAAAACTCATGAGAAACGTCCACAAATGGTCCGGAGAGGCCATGATAATATTTGTGCTCCTGCATATGGCGAGGGTTGTGTATACAAGTTCTTACAAAAGAGGAAGGGAATTCAACTGGGTTATCGGTATCATGCTTCTCGTGCTGACCTTTGTTATAAACCTTACAGGTTATATGCTTCCATGGGACCAGCTCTCTTACTGGGCGCTGGTTATCGTGTCCAATATTGCGGCGGCGCCGAAAGAGCTCACGGATATTTTCGGGATAACACAGTATTTTGATATCGGGGGAGCCACAAAAGAGATTCTGCTCGGAGGAACAGAACCCGGGCAGGACTCCCTTACAAGGGTCTATCTCCTGCATATTATTCTTTTGCCTCTTGGCATCTGTATTGCGCTGGGGGTCCATTTCTGGAGGATAAGAAAAGACGGCGGTCTTTCAAAACCGGATACATTGGTTGGCAAAGGAAGTGGTGTGGCGTCCATATCTCCTCCTGACAAAACTGGAGGTATTTTCCCCACGCACAAGACTTATGGTCTTATGGAGCTTGCGAGAGGCAGGACCCCTGCTGTCGATAATGATGTTGAAAACACTGTCACGAGCTGGCCTCATTTGTTTATAGCGGAAGTTGCCGTATTTATTCTCACCCTTGCAGGTGTAATAGCTTATTCATACTTTATCGATGCGCCCCTCAAAGAATTTGCCAACCCTGCAATTCCTGAAAATCCGGCGAAGGCCCCATGGTATTTTCTCGGGCTTCAGGAACTCGTTTCTTATTCAGCTTTCATGGGAGGCCAGGGCCTGCCCGGGCTGGCAATAGCCGGACTTCTGCTCATACCGTATCTCGACAGAGAGCCCGAACATTTTGGCATCTGGTTTTCAAACAAACAGGGAAAGATGGTCGCATTAGAGTCGTTCGTTATTGGGAGTATCGCTGTCATTGGTGCGCTCGTATTTGTCGTTAATTTTGGTTGGTTCAGAAACTGGTGGCCGAATATTCACCAGTTGTGGATAATTGCGATAAACCCGGGGAACCTCCTTCTCGGTTTTGTCGTGGCCTACTCTCTGTATGTCATAAAGAGGACCGGCTCAACAAGGATGGGGGCTATTTCCCTCTTCACAATGTTCCTGGTGAGTTACGTAATTCTGACTTATACGGGGACTGTATTGAGGGGGCCTAACTGGGAGTTCTTCTGGTCGTCAAGTCAGTGGCCGGTGCATTGAAATGAGACACAAATTTTCGCAGATATATGGTGACGTTATAAAGTAGTGAGTAGCAAGTAGAGAGCAGAGAGATTTTTCTCGCTACTTGCTACCCTCTACTCTCTACTTTTCACTAAAAGAGGGAGGATTATGCAGAGTAGATTTTATTTATCGTTATTACTGATATCATCGCTGGTTCTTCTAACATTTGTAGCAATTGCTACGTATAGCGCGCTTACTCCTGAATGGAAACAGTACCAGACAGAATACAAAGACTTTCTCATAAAAAATGCGAAAGATGAAGCCACCAGGGAAAGGGCAGAAAAGATTGATATCGGCATTCAGCAGATTTATCTGACAAGTATGAAAAAGGCTGATCGATGCACAAGCTGCCATCGGGGTGTTGAAAATCCTCTCATGGCAAATGCTGAGCAGCCTCACAGGCAGCACAGCGGCAACTATTTGGAGAATCATCCTGTTGCCAAATTTGGATGCACCATATGCCACAGAGGGCAGGGACAAGCCATGAACTTAAGAGAGGCGCACGGAGAAGAACATACACACTGGGATTTTCCCATCATGCCGATAAAGTACATCCAGAGTTCCTGTGCACTCTGCCACGACTTTGAGATGTTAAAACACGAAGGCGGAGGGCATGTGGCAAAAGGTGAGGAGTTTTTCAGGGGAAAGGGCTGCAGGGGTTGCCATAAACTGAATGGTGTAGGCGGTGACCTCGGTAAAGCGCTTGACGGCATAGGGTCCAGGGCACGCGCCTATTTCCCCATGAAGCATGTTGTTGGTGACCGTACCATATACAACTGGGTAAAACAGCATTTTGATGATCCGCGGCAAATTGTTCCTGAAAGTGAAATGAGAGCATTTCTGACCGGAGAGGAATCAGATCTGCTGACCACCTATGTTTTGACGTTCACATCTGAACAGATGCCCCGCAATTACATGTTGATAAAGAACATTGTTATGCCAAGAACTGACGGTGAGTCTTTGTATAAGATGTATTGCATTGCCTGTCATTCTGACGGCAAGGCAAGCATCTATGATGAGATCCTTAAACGAACGATCCCCGCAATCATGAATCCCTCATTTTTAAAGGCCATAGATGACAATTACCTGAAAAAGATATTAAAAGAAGGCCGGCAGGGTACTCAGATGACTGCCTGGAAGGTTGATGCTGCAGGGCTGACCGAGCAGGAAATTGACAGGATAATCGAATATATTGCAAAAGATCGTCCCGCAGCAAAGACGGAACCATTTGATGTGGCAAAGTTCAAAGCTGACGTAAAGCGTGGCGAGGAATTATTCAATATCAGATGCGCATTGTGTCACGGTAAAAAGGGTGAAGGGGATCTTGGCCTTAATCTCAAAAACCCCGTAGTGCAGGCCGCTGACCCGGCATTCCTTGCTGTAACCGTGCGTGACGGAAGAGCCGGTACGCCCATGCCGCCATTCGGTAAAGACGGGGTGGGACTTATAGAGCAGGATATTGCAGACATCGTCTCTTATGTGAAGACGCTTTCGCAGAAGAAACTGTAATAAATAATTTATAGATTTATAAGAGAGGATTGAAAATGGAAGGATTCTCTGATAAACGAGTGGTTAGAAATGTAGCAAGAACCTGTTTAACATTCTTGTTGATGATTTTGATGGCAGCGCTTAACAGAACAAACGCTTACAGCGAAGACGGCGATTCAGCTTTGGGCAAAAAAATTTATGAGGAACGCTGCCAGATATGTCATGGCACAAACGGCGACGGCAAGGGACTGGTAGGCATTATAAAAAAGTCTGAAAAGAGCGGACGCGTCCTTGATGTGCGTCCGAGGGATTTTACAACAGGAGTTTTCAGGTTTCGTTCTACGCCGACTGGGTGCCTGCCGAGTGAGCTGGATTTGATGAGGCTGGTGGACGTCGGCATTACGAAGTCTTTCATGCCGCCGCATAAAGACGAGTTGTCCATGGATGAGAAGAAGGCTGTTGTTGCGTATATAAAAACCTTCTCTGAAAGATGGAAAGATGAAGAACCATGCGATCCTATTGCAGTGAACAAACCAGGGTGGGTCGGGAGCAGGACGTCAGTGGAAAAGGGATTGAAAATTTATAAAGACATGAAATGCTGGGAATGCCACGGCGATGACGGTAAAGGCAAAGGGCCCAAATCGAATGAGATCAAAGATGACTGGGGCAATGCCATACCGCCTTTTAACTTTACAACAGGGGCGTTAAAGAGAGGAACAACTCCTGAAGACGTTTATATAACTTTTACCGCCGGCCTTGACGGAACAGGAATGCCTTCATATGAGGATTCCCTTGATGAGGAAAACAGATGGCATCTTGTTTCATATACGCTTAAGTTGATGGGAGCGGTTAAGTAATTGCCGGGAATTTATTTAAAAGAGGAAAGGGGGGGAAGAGTTTCAATTTATACATTTATCGGAAATCGGATTAAACGGACAACGGTGTCATTAAAAAATGACACAAGATCATTAAAAGTGATGCAACTTGGGGAGGTAAAGAAATGAAACTGATCAGAAGAGAGTTTAAACTTGCTGCACTAATTTTCTTGTTAGCGCTTCTGTCATGGTCCCTGACTATCACTGCAGACCCTTATGCTGCTGACAGCAAAAACACAGAGCCTGGGAAAAAGGTTTATGAAAAACACTGTATCATATGCCATGGCGCTAACGGCGACGGTAAGGGCCTTGTCGGTATTGTGCACAGGTATCAGAAAAGAGGCGCAGTACAGAATATTTATCCGAGAGATTTTACAACCGGGGTCTTCAGGTTCCGCACAACGTCCACAGGATGCCTGCCCACTGATGAAGACCTTTTGAGGGTAATAACCAACGGTATCCCAAGGGCCTATATGCCGTCTCATGAAGACGTACCGTTAGATGAGAGGAAGGCTGTAGTGCAATATGTCAAAACATTCTCAAAGAGATGGAAAGAAGAGGAGGCATGCAAGCCCATAGCCGTGAAAAAGCCCGACTGGATTGGCAGTTCAGCATCCATTGAAAAAGGCAAGCAGTTATACAAGGACATGAAATGCTGGGAATGCCACGGGAATGAAGGCAAGGGAGACGGGACCAAGGCAGACCAGTTGAAAGACGACTGGGGCGACAAGATACTCCCGTTTGATTTTACCAGCGGAGCCACCAAGATGGGCTTTGCTCCAGAAAACGTATTTACCGCATATACCACAGGCCTTGACGGGGCGGGTATGCCGTCTTTTGAGGATTCCATGAATGAGGAAGACAGGTGGCATCTTGTTTCCTATACCCTGGTATTAATGGGACGCGCCAAACAGTGATGTCCTGCACGAAATCGCAAACAAAGGAGGGTTAAGCAATGTCTGATGAAAAGATCGGAAATAAAAAAATCGACAGAAGAAGTCTACTGAAGTTCCTGGGAGTGGCCGGCGCCGCAGCAGGGGCAAGTGTAATGGTGCCGGACAACGTCATCTCTGAAAGTAAAAAGATGATGTTTGCAAAGGCTGAGGGAGACAGCGAAAAGGGCCGCCAGAGTTATGAAGTAAAGCCCGGCGAGTATGATGATTACTACGGCTTCTGGAGCGGCGGGCATTCAGGAGAGCTGAGAATTGTCGGGATACCTTCGATGCGTGAACTGAGAAGAATTCCCGTATTTAATGTTGACTGCGGCACAGGCTGGGGCATAACCAATGAGAGTAAAAAACTGATGAATGGCTTCATCGTTGGAGATACCCATCATGTCCATGGCTCATACAAGGACGGCACATATGACGGAAAGTATCTTTATGTAAATGACAAGATTAATGCCAGGATAGCCAGGATCAGACTTGACTATATGGAGACCGACGCCATAATTGATGTGCCGAATGCACAGGGTTTGCACGGGACCTTTCCGCAGAGGCATCCAAAGACTGAGTGGCTTGTATCAAATACGGAATTTCAGATACCTGTTCCGAATAACCCCGGCGCGCCGCAGAATCAATATTACGGCCTCCATACAATCATAGACGCTGAGAAGATGGCAGTGCTTTGCCAGATAATGGTCGAGGAAAATCTGGACCTTGCTGCAACTGATTACCAGGGCAAGTATTCCATGTCTACTTCCTACAATTCAGAACAGGGAGTTACCGTATCCGAGATGCTTGCCGCAGACCACGATTATCTCATTGTCTTTCACTGGGAGAGAATAAGAGAGGCGCTGCGAAAGAACAATTATAAAACTATAAACGGCGTCAAGGTCATAGACGGCAGAAGGGGCAAATCCGACATAGTACTGAGGATCCCTGTGCCGAAAAACCCTCACGGCGTCAATATATCGCCTGACGGAAAATATGCTGTCTGTTCAGGAAAAGTTTCTCCGACATGCTCTGTAGTTGAGATCGCCAAACTGGACCTTGCATTTGCAGGGAAGATAAAACCTGAAGAATGTGTAGTCGCACAACCCGAAATAGGACTCGGCCCGCTGCATACTACGTTTGACGGCAGGGGCAATGCCATTACGTCAGTCTTCATTGACAGTACAAATGTAAAATGGAATATTGCAAAGGCCATAGAAGCGGAAAAGCAGGGGCCGGAGGCAAAGAAGGCCAGGCCGCATATCGTTGATGTCCTTGATATTCACTATCAGGTAGGCCACATTATGGCTACAATGGCTGAGACAAAAGAGGCTGACGGCAAGTGGCTTGTCTCCCTTAACAAGATGTCAAAAGACAGGTTCATCAACGTCGGCCCGCTCAAGCCCGAGTGTGAACAGCTTGTTGACATAAGCGGCGAGAAGCTCAGGATAGTTCATGACGGCTCAACCTACATAGAGCCGCATGATTGCATAATGGTCAGGAGAGACATGCTTGAGCCCAAAGTGAAACACCGTTATGATATGTTTGAAAATCCGCTTGCAGTAACAAAAAGCGGCGTTGAGAGGAAAGGCAAGGACGTGACTGTAAGGCTTACGGCAAATGCCCCCATGTATGGCTTGCAGGAGGTCAAGCTGAAAAAAGGCGACAAGGTTACCGTCATAGTCACCAATCATGACGAGATATCCGACCTGACACACGGGTTTGCGCTTTCCAATTACAATATAAACTTTATAGTGTCTCCCTTCCAGACAAAGTCAGTGACGTTTACGGCAGATAAGCCCGGCGTATACTGGGCGTACTGTACAAATTTCTGTCATGCGCTTCATCTTGAGATGAGGATGAGGTTTATTGTAGAGGCTTAAAATAAGCTGATTCGGCACAACAAGTTTGGGGGCGGAGAACATAACGCTCCGGCCCCAAACTGATGTTTGGACTATGATGAAAATCATTTGTGCCGCTGCCGTAATGATGTTACAATTCCTTAGACTTCCATTTTTTTGAGAGGAATGGTAATTATGAAAAGACTGATACTATTATCTGCATTATTATTTGCCTTCTATCCACTTTCCGCATATTCAGACCAGTGGAAGCTCTTTGAGCACAGGTATGAATACAAACCGGAGGATGTGCTTCAGGCAACAAAATTCGTCCAGAAAAAAGGCTATTGGGAGGGCTTTAAAGACGATAAACTCGCAGGTTATGTTTTCCTATCAAAGGAATGGACGAGCAAGCTTGTGGGATATTCAGGCAAACATCTTGAGACGCTTATCGGCATGGATACAAACGGGGACATCACGGGAGTAAAGATAATCTTTCATTCGGAACCGATAGTCCTTATCGGGCTCAAGGAAGAATACTATCTGAATTTTATAAAACAGTACAAAGACCGGAATATTAAAGAGCCGGTATCTGTCGGGAAAGAGATATCAATGGACGCTATAACAGGCGCCACGGTCACTGCTGTTGTCCAGAATTCAATAATCCTGGAGAGCGCGAGAAAGGTTGCCGAGGCTGCGGGGCTGCTTAAGGCTGCACAGGCCAGCGGTAAAAAATTAAGCCAGAAATACGCCGAGCTTACATGGGAGGAACTGAAAAAATCAGAGGCGGTTAAAAGCATAGTGGTGACAACAAAGGAACTTGGATTGGAGGATGAAGGCGACTATATTGATCTTTATGTCGCCAACGTAACGCCGCCTTCAATCGGCCGGAATATCCTCGGAGACGTATTTTACAAGGATATCATGAGCACGATTAAGGAAGGCGAATCCGCAGTAGCAATTTTTTCAAAAGGCAAAGGGTCCTTTAAGGGAAGCGGGTTTGCGCGCGGCGGGACCTTTGACAGATTTAATATCGAGCAGGGCTCGAAGGTCTATTTGTTCACTGATAAGGATTACAGGGTCTTATCCGGGATTAAGGCGGAGGGCGCTCCTGCCATAAACGAGGGCGGAGTGTTTTTTATAAAAGACAGGGATTTTGTCCCTGTTCTGCCCTTCAAGTTGACCCTGCTGCTTCCTTACAGGCTTTCTGCTGCCAAAAAAGAGTTCAGGTCTTTTCGCATGGAATACGGGATTCCAGAGAGGTTTCTGGAATAGCCTATGTCTGAAATATGGTCCTTGATGAAAGAGATAATAGCGTCTGTTTTTAAAGACACAATTGAAACGCTGGAGGTAACACCGTGGATTCAGATATGGCAGATGAAGTCCCCCTTTATCATCACATTTTCTGTTTTCTTGCTGCTTCTTATTCTTCTCATGATATTCAAAGATATACTTTCGAGGAGGCGCAAGACTTTGAAAGTGATCACTTACCTGATACTCCTGTTTTCCTTCATATACGTTGGCTTGATAATCAAGGCGCAACCGACAACGACAAACATAGTCATACTGGTTAATGGGATAAGCAACGGGACCTTCCCGCTGGGACTTTATATAATGGAACCGTATATATTCTTGTCTTTTCTTTTTATATTTGCGACCATTGTCTTATGGGGGCGGGGGCTATTCTGCGGCTGGCTGTGTCCCTACGGGGCCATGACCGAGCTTCTGAATAAATTGCAGGCAAAATTTCTACCAAAGCTCAGGGTGGTCCTCTCTGCAAAGGTCCACTGGAAACTGATATATCTGAAGTACGTTATCTTCGCAATTATACTTGGGGTGTCTTTTTATAATTTTATGCTCTCTGAATATATTGCCGAAGTGGAGCCGTTCAAGAGCTTTGTGCTGAAATTAAAGAGGCCGTGGTATTTTGTTTCTTACTTTATGATAATAACTGGGGGTTCCGTCGTGATATACAGGGGTTATTGCCGTTACCTCTGCCCTCTCGGCGCTGCGCTGAGCCTTCCTTCTTTTCTTAAATTGCTCCCGCTTATAAAAATGAAACGGCATGATCTCTGCGGCAAATGCAAAATATGCGGCAACGAGTGCAGTTATCAGGCCATTGCCTCTGACGGCAGCATAAGGGGAAGCGAGTGTCTTGATTGTCTTGATTGTCAGGTGAATTTCTGGGACGAGGATAAATGCCCTGCGTTGATAAGACAGAAAAGGAAAGAGAACCAGGAGGCAAGAGTTAAGAGTCCGGAGGTATTAAACTCCAGACTCTTTATTCTGATATCAGTGCTTTTGTTCCCGTCCATTATTTATGCAAAGACTTTTAATGTGGGTGCTGATTATCCGACAATAAACGATGCCCTGACAAGGGCCAATGACAGCGATGTCATAGAGGTAACAGGCGGAGAATACAGGGAGAGAATCAGGATAGCAAAGTCAGTGCATCTCAGGGGGATTAATAATCCTCTTATCCTCGGTAATAAAGGATTAATCATTGAGATAGCGAGTCCGGGTGTGACCGTAGAAGGCTTTACAATAAAAGACGAAAGCACAACGTCTGATTTGAGCAGCGCCGGAGTTTATATTTCCAAAGGATCTCACGGAGCAGTTGTAAGGAATAACCGCTTTCATAACGTGATGCACGGGATATGGAGCGTCGGGGCCAACGGCATTACGCTTGAAAAAAACACTGTTGAAGGCAAAAGGGAACTTGACAGGAATTACAGGGGCAACGGTATCTATCTCACAGACAGTCAGGAGGCGGCAATAACGGGCAACAGGATGAACTATTGCCGGGACGGGATGTATCTTGAGGTCTCGCATGACGGCAGGATTATTGGTAACCATACAGACAATTCGCGTTACGCGATACATACAATGTGGGTTGACAGGTCTGTCTTTTCCAGAAACACTGCATTTCATAATCTGGTCGGGTTTGCCGTCATGTATTCAAAGGGCTCAACGATCAGCGATAACATCTCGGCCGGGAATCAGACGCACGGCCTGCTGCTGATCCAGGCGGTAAGAAGCGAAATATCAGGCAATACAGTCATCGGCAATACCAAAGGCATTTTTCTTTATAATTCCGTGCTCAACAGAGTCGCATCAAACCTGGTAATAAACAACAGCCTTGGGCTGCACAACTGGGGAGGCTCGGAAGAGAATACTGTCACCGGGAATTCTTTCATCAACAACGAAACGCAGGTGAAGTTTATAGCAGGTAAAAATCAGCAGTGGGACGGTAATTACTGGAGCGATTATTTAGGATGGGATATGGAGGGAGACGGCAGCGGCGACATGCCGTATGAGTCCAACACGGTGGTAGACCACATCCTGTGGAGGTATCCTTCTGCCAAACTGTTATACGCGAGCGCTTCTTTCCAGCTTTTGTGGATGATGGAGAAGCAGTTTCCCCTGCTGAAAGTCCCGAAGGTGATGGATAACAAACCCTCCATGCTCCCTCTGCATAAAAATTGGAAAGAGCTGATGGAGAAGTACCCTTATAAATCTGAAAGATTTTACGGGGAGATGGAGAAATTCCAGGTGCTCCACTAAGATGAGTTCAATGCTTGAGCTTTGTGACATATCAAAAAACTTCGGGGATATAAAAGCGGTTGAGGCTGTATCCCTGAAAGTGAATGAAGGAGAGATGTTGGGGCTTGTAGGTCCAAATGGCTCCGGCAAATCTACGCTGCTCAAGATCATGCTTGGGATTTCAAAGCCTTCTTCCGGCAGGATAGTTTTAAACAATTGGGAGTTGACGGAGAAAGACTGGAGGCAATTCAGGAAGCAGATAGGGTATATGCCGGAGAGGGTCAGTTTTTATGACAATCTTACAGGCAGGGAGACGCTGGAATTATTTGCCAGGGTCAAAGGCGGAAGTCCTGCCAACGCCATTGAGCTATTAAAAAAGGTGGGGCTGGAGAACACGGTTGACAGGAAGGTCGGTGGCTTTTCAAAGGGCATGCGCCAGAGGCTGAATCTTGGGCAGGCGCTGACAAATGATCCTGACTTTCTCGTACTGGATGAGCCTACATCAGGACTCGATCCCGTCGGGACAAAAGAATTCTATAAGATATTAAGCGACGTAAGAGAGAGAAAAAATCTGACTGTCGTGCTCTCATCGCATATACTCGCCGAGATAGAGGACAAGATAGACCGGGTGGCTGTAATGAAGGCAGGCAGCATTAGCGCTGTTGGCAGCCTTGAAGAACTGTATTCTGGACTTAATCTTCCCATGAGGCTTCATATACTCATTAAAGACAGGGATACAGAGGTGGAAGAGCTGCTGAGAAGGGAAGGCGCTACAGATATAAATTACAAGGACAGCCGCCTGACAGCCAGTATTTCGAGGGCGGACAAGGTCAGGATATTGTCTGCAATCATGGAGAGAAAAGAGAGCCTTGACGATATCTCGTTAAGGGAGCCCAATCTGGAGGAGGTATTTTTTGGTATTCACTGATGCCATGAGGGCGATAGCCCGTAAAGAGCTTTCCGATAAACTGAAGAGCAGGTGGGTGCTGGTCATTGCAGCAGGGTTTGCGCTATTTACCCTTGTCATATCATATTTCGGGGGGGCAACCTCCGGCGTTGCCGGATTCCGCAGCATGGACGCCACCATTGCAAGCCTGACAAGCCTTGTGACTTATTTTATTCCGATCCTCGCTCTCACGCTTGGCGGCGGCATAATAGCGGATGAACGCGACAAAGGCACGCTTGAGATATATCTCGCAGCTCCTGTATCGGTAGCAGAACTCATTGCAGGAAAATTTATCGGACTTGCCATTGCGCTTATATTGTCCACGCTCGCGGGGCTCGGCGTCTCCGGCATTGTATTATTAACCGAAACCGGTATGAGCGCTGTTTCAAGTTATCTCATATTCATGTTGAACTCCACCATACTCGGCATCATCTTTCTCAGCGTATCTTTTGTGGTGTCGATCCTCATTACTGAAAGGGCCAGGGTGATTGCGTTCATGGTTTTTCTGTGGCTTTTCTTTACAATTCTCTATGATCTGGGACTTATCGGCGTGCTCATCATTACTAAAGGCGCTATAGGAGAAGAGATATTTTCAGGGCTTTTGATGCTGAACCCTGTTGATGTATACCGGATTCTCAATTTTCTGTCTATTGGAGAATTAAAGGTGTTTCTTGGACTGGCGGCTGTGGAACTTCCCGCTTATATGAAGATGCCTGTGCTCTGGACTATATCTCTTTTGTGGGTTGTCCTGCCGCTGATTATGAGTTATCATTTCTTTAAAAGAAGGTATCTTGCATAACGCAGGAAATATACATATTGGAGGATATATCATGAAACATCTTTTACTTGTAATGTCATTTGTATTGTTTGCTACTTTTACAACTGCAGCTTCAGCTTATGAAACTGTTGACGTAAAAAACGGAGCCACTATTAAGGGAGTGGTGAAAGTAAAAGGCAGCGTCCCCTCTGATGAGAGCATTGCTATTGACAAAAACCAGGAGATCTGCGGCACTGCGCAGAATATGAATACATATATGGTTTATGATTCGAGGATGAAAAATGCGGTCGTTTTTATTGACAACCCCCAGCAGGGCAAGCCCCTTCCAAAAGACTCCGTGGTATCCCTGAACATAAGGAGATGCAGAGTAGAGCCTCTTGTAAGTGTGGGGTTTGTAGGCGGAAAGTTCGTATTTAAGAATGAAGACAATATCCTGCACACACTGCAGTTGAAACTCTGGCTTGAATATCAGAGACTGGTGTCATCCCGGCCTCTGAAGGATGGAGCTACAATATACAACATCGCCTTTCCCACACAAGACAAACAGATAGAAAAACCCATAAAAGAATATTACAGATACCATACAGATACAGGATTTATTCGCGTGACATCTAACTCTGACCCGTGGATCAGAGGGTTTGTGTATATATTTGATCACCCGTATGCGGCGGTGACAGACGGACGGGGCGAATTTGTGCTGGATAACCTCCCCCCCGGCGAATATACCCTGACTGCCTGGCACGAAGATGCGGGCATACAGAAAAAAAACATAAAAGTGACGCCGTCCGGGACCATGGAAATTGAGATTGAGTTTGGTCCACAAGGTGAAAAATAAATTTATTTTTACCCCGGCGAATCTGCTGAGGCGGACGCGGCAATATATCGTTGCAATTGCATTGCTTGGGTTGATTGCAGGCTCATGTACCCCGGGGAAGAAGGCAGTTGATTTCAAACTCACTGACCGGGATGGTAAAACTGTTACGATGGACTCCCTGAAAGAAAAGGTGGTGGTACTGGTTTTTTCATACGCGTACTGCTCAGTAAGATGCCCTGTTGTGACTGCGCGGCTCTATTCGCTTGATTTGGCCCTGGAGGCGCAGAAGGATGTTGTGTACCTCCATGTGTCTGTTGATCCTGAAATGGATACGGCAGAGAGGAGGAGACATTATTTCGAGCTTTACAGGCTTGATGCAGAGAAAGACAGGCGCTGGATGTTTGTTGCCGGCGAAAAGGATGAACTCGAAAAGCTGTGGAAGTTTTACGGCGTCACCGCAAGCAGGGTGGAGGTAAAGGAAATCCCCGAAGGGTACTACATGGAATATACGCAAAAGATGGCTGTCATCGACAAACAGGGCTTTATCAGATACGAGACGGATTACAACTATTCAGAAGACGAAGTTGTTAAGAAGATAAAGGAGCTTATATGAACAGAAGGGAATTCATGAAGCTTTCCGCAGCAGCAGCAGGCGCGATAGCCGGGGAGGCTGTATTGCATGCGAATTTTGTCAGCGCTGCAAAATCATCTGCTGTCAGCAAGGCAGTCGCTGACTCTGCTGTCAAATCAATGTTTTTTAAGGTGACTTATACAACAAAGATAATTAATCCTTCCAAAGGTGATGAAAATGTCAGCATATGGATACCCTTGCCACAGAGCGATGAGGAACAGGATATAACCAGCCTTTCGGTTTCTTCTCCGCATGCATTCAGTATTCATGAAGAACCTTATTATGGGAACAGAATTATTTACACGGGACGGAAAGTATTCAGAAAAGGCGACAACATTACGGTCAGTTACAGCATACGGAGAAAGGCGGCAGGCGTTGTTACATATAAAGACGATGATGTCGGGAAACACCTTGTACTGACTGATAGAGAAAAGTGGGATGAAAACATCACCGCTTTTGTCGATAAGCTCCTTGGAGAGGAAAAAGACCCCCTTGAAACAGGGAGAAAGATATTTTACGCTCTTGCTGATTTTCTTACCTATGACAAGGAGATCCCTGGATGCGGAGAAGGCAGGAGCATCTGGACCTTTCAGGGCCGTAGGGGCCGATGCGACGATTTTCACGCGCTTTTCAGGACGATGATGATATACAAGGGGATACCAACAAGATGGGAGCAGGGAATCGCCCTTCCTTATCCTTCGGTAATTACGAAAAGCGGGAAATTTGAAGGCGACTGTACTGGTGCGCACTGCTGGGTGAGATTTCACACCGGCGACGGCAACTGGATCCCCGTTGACGTATCCGAGGCGCATAAAAGGAAGGATATGAGGGACTATTTCTTCGGCACCCTTTCCCCGAACAGGTTCAAGGTGTCTACAGGAAGGGACATAGTTTTAAAACCGGCGCAGGCGGAGAGCCCGCTGAACAGTTTCCCATATGCTTACGCGGAATCTGACGGAGTGCCGCTGATATACGGGCATAACTACAGAAACATTATCCGGTATGAACTGATGAAGACAGAGGTGTAAATGAAGAGACTTGCTGCGACTGCCCTGATTTTTATGTTGGCGGCTTCGGTCGCACACAGCGGGGAAGGTATAAAGGAAGGCGAGCCGCCTCCGATGTTCACGCTTACGGACGACAATGATCAGAAGGTGGAACTTGAAAGCATTTTGACAAAACCCACTATCATGTATTTTACGCACAATGCATGTTACTACTGCACACAGATAATAGCTTATTTAAAGAGGGCGGAGAAGAAATTCGGCAGGGAAAAGCTCCAGATAATAGGCGTAAATGTCATGGCAAAAGACCAGAAACTGATAAAGGCCTACAAGAGGGAGCTTGAATTTACTTTCCCTATGTTCGCCGGCAACAGGGAGGATGTCCTCAGGGCCTACAAAATAAATTATGTACCGCTCATCATTTTTGTAGATTCAAAAAAAACAGTGAGGAAGGTGGTGGGGCATTACATACACGAACCAGAACTTCATAAAAACATAACCGAGATAATGAAGTAAACACACCGGACACAGGTCCGTAACAATCAATAAACGAAGGAGGTAAAAATGAAAAGCGCATTAGTATCGGCTATAGTATTCTCGATGTTGCTTGCCTCAACGTCATTTGCCTATGAGGTTGTGGATGTAAAAAACGGCGGAAGCATCAAGGGGAAAATAAAGGCGTCTGCAAAGATTGACGATCCGGTGCTTACCATCGACAAGGATGTGGATTTCTGCGGCAAGAGCCAGCCGGCAAGGATGTATATTCTCTCCCCCGCCCTTGAAGTGAAGAATGTGCTTGTCTTTATCGAAGAGGTGCAGAAAGGCAAGGCGGCTCCAAAGACAAACATCACCATCGATAACACCAAATGTTATTTTGAACCGATAGTCGGCGTTGCATTCAAGGGTGCAAATTTTGTAATAAAAAACAGCGACAATATCCTTCACAACACAAACCTCGGGATTTTGCTTAAAGACAAAAGATCAACGGTATATAACCTTGCGCTTCCAACGAAGGATCAGGTTATAACTAAGCCTATAAGGAGGGGCGGGCTGCATGCCATAAAATGCGACGCCCATGCATGGATGAGGGCATACTTATATGTTGCGGATCATCCTTATGCTGCTGTGACCGATGCAAACGGCAACTTTGAATTAAAAGACCTTCTTCCCGGCAAATACAAGGTAACGATATGGCATGAAGGCTTTGCCGAGGTCACAAAAGAAGTAGAGGTAGCAGAAGGCAAGGCTTCGGATTTGAGCGTGACGCTGTCAAAGAAATAAGGTTGGATGGAATTAAAACCTATGTCGTATCAGGCAGGAGACGGTATTTTCGCTCATTCTCGTCCCGAGGTATCGGGACTCCGAGGCTTTTGCCTCTTGATTTGTAAAATAAATTTTATGGACTATCGGCAAAAGAATCCGCTTAAATGCTGTCTCCTGCCTACTTGCCTGTGCCTTGTCATCTTTTTTCTCATAGCATGCACAAAAGAACCTGCCACAAAACCTCCTGCTATTGAGTTCGGCAGGGAACACACGTGTCAGGTCTGCGGGATGATCATAGTGGATTTCCCCGGCGCCAAGGGTCAGATACACTACAAAAAGGGGAAATACGATACGTTCTGCAGTACGCTGGACATGTTTCTCTTTTATCTTCAGCCTGACAGGCCCAAAGACATTGCCGCGATCTATGTTAATGATATGGGTAAGGCTGACATGGAACAGCCATCGGGCCACTGGATAGATGCTGTAGAGGCGTTTTATGTTTACGGCGGAGACATCATGGGCCCCATGGGCGAGGCCATTGTCCCTTTTTCAGGGTTAGCGGAGGCTGAGGCGCACATAAAACAGCATGGCGGGAGCATAGTTAAATTTAATGATGTTACAATGGACATGCTGAGGCCGCTTTGAAAAATGAATGCAAATAGGCTTATCATCATATCTGCTTTTCTTATGACCCTGTCATTGCTTATATTGTTGAGCGAGGGGCATTTGTGGAAGCACTACGAGACCGTCAAAATAAAAGAGTTCCAACGTTATACAGGCGGACTGGGGCTTGGAGCGTCTGTCAGCCCGGAATGGGGTTTCATAAGCTATGATATGCGAATTGATTACACAGATGAGACAAATCTCTGGCCCATCCCCGGGGGATACAGTTATGCCCCTGACAAGAACGCGTCAGTTGCCGGGACTTACGAACTAACAGCAAAATAATATCTAATTTAAAGAGGAGGCAGTATGAACAAAAAGATCCTGTTGTTGATCATGTGCGCAAGTATTGCTTTTGCGGGGGCGGTCTTTACCGCTGAGAAGTTCAGCATAGAACACCCGATCAAGAACCCGCAGAAATTCACAGACCACGAACGTTGCGACAATTGCGGCATGAACCTTAACGAATGGGCCAGGACGCGGCATGAATTTGAAAATTCCAGGGGTAAATTCCACACATGCTCCATACACTGCGTCTCGGTCATGAAGATGAAATTAAATGAGCCGCCAAAGAACGTGAAGGTCGCTGAATACCTTCATCCTGAAAACATGCTGGATGCGGGAAAGGCATCTTATGTTATGGGTTCCACAGCACCCGGCACCATGACCGCAAGGAGCAAGGTCGCATTTTCTTCAAAAGAGGAAGCAGAAAAATTTGCTGCGCAGTACAGCGGAACTGTCGCAGGTTTTGAAGAGGCCCTGGCCGAAGCTGAGAAGGACGTTCATGGCCACAAAATACATAAGCACTGACAGAATTGAAACACCTTAATCTCCTATACGCTGCTGCAGGCAATGTTGCAAGGCACAAATTGAGGAGCGTTGTGGTTATGCTCTGCCTTGTCGCGATACTCTTCCCTTTTATATCAGCGATCGCCATTCTCGAGGGCGTCAAGGCCCAGTCTGAACTGTCCGTGACTGAAGGAGCTGACATCTTTGTGACAATGGACATGTTCGGCAGGAATGGCGTCATCCCTATTGAGATGGCTGCGGCGATGGAGCAGATAGACGGCGTTACAAAGGCGGTGCCGCGGGCCGTCGGCAGGATATATATCGGGAACAAACTTGCAGTGCTGCTCGGCATAGAAGGCGATGAAAAGCCGCCTTCCGTGAATTTCATAAAAGGCTCTTTGCCAAAGGCAGAAGAGGTAGTCATTGGAAAGGGTCTTGCAAAGCATCTGGGCCTTGACGTCGGGGATAAACTTAACATAGGCACAAGGGTGGTTGCCTTCCTTGAAGGCGAGCCGTACATTATAAAAAAGATATTCCGGGTGTCAGGTATATTTGATTCACAATCAGGCATATGGGCTTCCAATCTCGTGCTGATGGATATATATGATGCAGTATCTGTTTTTGAAATGGACGACTTTGCAACTGATATCTCCCTGCATGTAAGGCCTGGCTATGATGAAGCAGTGAGCAAGAGCCTTCAGAAAATGAACCCTTATTTCAGGATACAGACAAAAGGCCTTGTGAAGACCTATATTGACAGGGGATTTAATATGAAAGGGGGGGTGTTCGCCGTGCTTTATGTTGTGGCCTTTGCCCTGACCATCCCTGCCATACTTGTCACATCAGGATTCGGCCTCTCAGAGAGAAGAAAAGAAACAGGCATTCTGAAGGCCGCGGGATGGCAGACACATGAGGTGCTGGAGATGGTGTTTTTTGAGAACATAATGCTTGCGCTGATAAGCGCCCCTGCCGCATTCGTTCTCTCATTTGTCTGGATAAAACTTTTCAATGCTCCGTTTATCGCACAGATCATTATTCCCGGGGCAGAAAGCATTGCGGCTTTTCCGGTGCCGTCGAAGTTCATGCCCATGCCTTTTGTATTTTCATTTTTCTTTGCCCTGCTGCTGACCATGGCAGGAAGCATCTATTCAACCTGGAGTGCTGCGGTGGTTTCCCCTGTTGAGGCCATGAAATGATAACGGCTGGGATCAGGGATCAGGGGTTAGGAGTTAGTGAAAAAGAATTAATCCGCTGCGAAGGGGTGTGGAAGATCTATAATGAGGACAGGCCCCATGAGGTGCAGGCGCTTGCTGATGTGAGCCTTAAGATCACAGAGGGCTCATTTACCATACTTGGCGGCCCATCAGGTTCAGGAAAGACCACTCTCCTCGCGCTTCTTGGCACCATGGACCGTCCCAGCAGGGGAAAGATATTCATTGGTGGAAAAGACATCACTGCCCTGTCCGATACTGCGTTGGCATCATTAAGAAGAGGAAGCATAGGTTTTGTCTTTCAGAACTTCAATCTGATACCGAGGCTTTCAGCATGGGAAAACGTATCTGCGCCAATAGTCCCTGTTGAGTCGAAAGAAAAAGACAGAAGAGACAGGGCCGTGGGGCTTCTGCAAAAATTCGGCTTGGCAGAGAGAGCTTCCCATACGCCTGAAGAACTGAGCGGAGGAGAACAGCAGAGGGTAGCAATAGCAAGGGCTTTGGTAAATGATCCTCGTATAATCATTCTCGATGAACCTACATCAAATATAGATGCAGAGGCAACAGCCGTTCTGATAGACATACTGAATGGCTTAAAGGCAGAGGGCAGGACCCTGCTTGTGTCTACACATGACCAGGTTCTGCGGCCCCTTGCTGATGCGGTCTTTGAATTAAAACGCGGGCGGCTGAGTGGATGATACTCAATGTATACACAATAATCATGCTGTTTGCCTCCGCACTCACGGGGATACTCGCGATCCCTGCCTGGTTTATGTCTTACAGGATGTATGCTATGTGGAAACAGTCGCTCCATGCTGAAGCTAAAACTGACATAGAGAACAAGTCCTACCTTCTTTTACTCATGGCTACTGTCATAGTTATTATAAAACTGCTTTCCTGGCCCTTCTTCTATGTAACGCTTCAAAGCTATGTCCCGGAGATCAGGGGGGCCATGTGTATTTTTGGGGTAACGCAGTTTGACCCGTCAATGAGCAACGCCCTGCAGCTTTTAAAGCCCCTCGTTTTTTTTCTGATCGGCGGCTGGCTGCTTCTTAATCAGCTTGACAGAAGAGCAGAGACTTCCCCCCTTTTCAGGAGAAAATTCCTTTTTCTTCATCTCATAAGTTTCATGGTAATTGCAGACAGCGTGGGAGACTTTATATACTTTGCCGGCTTGAAGACGGAGGGCTCAGTTGCATGCTGCACGACTTTTTTTGATCTGCCGGAAAGGGCCACAGCATTGCTACCTCTTTCCATTCTGGGCGCGGAATATGAAAGATACATGCTCCCTGCTTATTATAGCTTTAACGTGATGCTGGTCATCTTTATGGCCGTTTCTTACAGGGGTGTCAGAAATATTGCTCCTGACAAGAATAATATCATGGGCGCCACTTTATCAGGCGCGGTCCTTGCCGCATTAACCGCTGCAGTCACTATCTTTGCCATGTTCGAGGTTATTGCCCCCCGCTTGATGAAGCTTCCTTATCATCACTGCATCTACTGCATGTGGCAGTATGTTCCGGACAGCATACTAATTACGGCCCTTTTCATCATCGGAGTTTTCCTGCCTTGCTGGGCGCTTTTGCTTAATATGCTCGGGCGGCACCAGGAGACAGATGCAACACTGAGGACATATATTATGAACATTTATTTTGCAGGGGCAGTCTCATTAAGCGCATCACTGCTTATGGTCACTCTGCATCTGGCGCTTGAATGAAGGCACACATCATGAACAGGAAGGCAGCACCGGCTGCTGTGATAATTGCCGTTTCTGCTGTTGTCTCGCTGCTGACAATTATTCTCCACAAGCAAAGCGTATCTGTCTGTAGTTATGACGGTGAAGACATCATGTCAATTTACGAAGTTAATATAAAAATAAAAAACGGAGGCATGTTGAGGTTCTGTTCTGTTTATTGCGCGGAGGCATGGTTCAGGGAAAATAGCCCAGAGGCTGCTTCTGTTACGGTCACTGATGAACTTACCGGGGAGAAACTGGATGCATCCCTCGCGATATTTGTTGAGAGTGACGTGGTCAGCGTGGCTGCCACGAATAACAGGATACATGTGTTCAAAGATGAATATCAGGCTCGGGAACACGCAAAGCAGTACAATGGGCGGATCGTGGACAACCCGTTCAGTCTTTCAAAGTAAGGCCCAAGCCGCATTATTCAAGGATCATTTAGCCCAGATTATACATAGCGAACTCTGTTCCGATAGAAGGCACATAGGGACAAAGGTGAGGCTGACGCATTATGCAACGAAAGCAGCAATCCATCTATTGTCAAAGTGACAAAACCATTTCAAAATGACATACTCATTTACATTTATTGAGCCTATAACATATTAATTTTTGAGAGAAATTATTTCGGGATTATTTTTTGCATTATAAAAATGGGTACGCATTGCTAAAGTTTGAGAAGTTAGAAAGGGCAAAAAACAGTAAAATAGTTCCTTTGATTTTTAAGGTGCATAATGAAAAAAACCATCCTCATTGTTGATGACGATTTTTCTGTATGCAAGACTACGGCAAGACTTCTGTCTCCAACCTATTCAACTGTCATTGCTTCCAGCGGACGAGAGGCGCTGGATATCATAAACCAGAAAAAGCGGTTTGATCTTGTCCTCATGGATATGATGATGCCTGAAATTGACGGACTGGAACTTCTCAAGAAATTACGGTCTCATAACAAGGAGATGGCAGTGATCATGATGTCGGGATACTTTACCATTGATTCAGCCATTGATGCATCCAATTATGGCGCTCACGCATACTTAACAAAACCATTCGACCTGGAGCAACTGAACAAATCGATAAAAAGCGCCCTCCACGAATAGGCAGTAAATCTGCACATGTTCTCTCCTTGAGATAGTTACTTCAGTACAGTCATTCCGTATGGCATTTCTTGCATAAAGTTAACCCACTGCCTGCATCAAGCCTCCAAAGCTTGGGTGAATTGGAGGCATGAGGTTCATGGCAGCTTGCGCAGCTAAGCTCCATCCCTTTCCTCAAAGGGTCTGGTTTGCCTCGAGTCGGGTGTTGATGAATATCACTAAAGCCCGCGACAATATGCTCGCCGCTCTGCTTGTCACTGTGGCACCCCACGCACAGATCCCATACAGGCTTCACAAGATTGAATGGGGTCCCGGATGCATGGGGATCGTGGCAGATAGCACATCCTTCAATGTTGAAGGGGCCATGAAAGTATTTTTTAGAATACCACTCCTCCTGTTCCTGAACATGACAGATGAAGCAGAGTTTTGTATCTGGTTTCTTTACTGAGTATACAGGCTTGGCCTGAAACTCGTGACAACTGAGACAGCTCCAGACAGCGGCAGGCCCGTGAACAAAAGGATACAAAGTTAAACTTTTATGGCAGGAGAAACACGTAGATGTTTCAGACGCTTTAGAACTGACACGGGGGCTTTCATCAGGGAATGCAGCAATGTTGACGGGTTTTTTATCTGAATCGCCCGGAACAAGGACATGACATGAACTGCATTCAGGATGTTCGCTCATGTGGAAGTAATTTTTTTGAAAATCAGGAGGCGGATTTTTATACCTGCTTTCAAGAGACGAGCGCCGGAAGACCGTGAACACTATCTCCCCGATGTTAGCATTCTCCCTGGAGGCGGTTATACGGATATTGTTAAGGCCGAACGATATGGGGACCGCAAAGCATTCGAAATTGCTGTCAGGGAAAATACGGGCCCTGTCTATTGCATTGACCTGTATTTTTATTAAGTCTGTTGACCCTTGAATGACATTCAAAGAGACTCCAAGGACTGAAGAATCTATGACTGTTCTATCCGGTGGATAGCGCACTGAAACAGTTCCCTCATCAGCTTTAGAGCCCGTTACAAACAATCCACAAAAAACAACCGCAAGCATTATTATGGCAGCAGAGGTTCTCATGTGGAAAATTTATTGTGCATAAATTCAATCACATTGCGCATATGATTTCAGTATAACAGATAGTGTCATGGATAAACCCTCATATGGAAAGAGTCACAATAGATGGATTTGTCATAAGATGATTGTTTAAAATAAAAACGGTAAAAGACAATTTTTTCATCGGATAATTCAGGATATAAAAAGCATCATAAATTGATATTATGCCAGAGACTCCATCGGTTAACTCTCCTTTACCCCCTGGGTACTTAGACAGAGAATGAAGAAAAAAATAGTAATCGGGCTCGCTATCTTTACCCTGTTCTTCATTATCAGCAGCATCTATATAATTATCACTATCGATACAGCGACATCTGAACTGGACACCCTGATCCAGCTACATCAGGTCGAGATACTGCGGGAGCACCTTCTCCTGCAGATTGAAAAGGTCCAATCAAGGGTTGCCTTGAAGAATACACGTTATGCGCTGGATATTGATACCATTGTTGCTAATGTTGGGAATCTTGAAAGTGTGGCCAATACCTGCTTCGACTGTCATCACTCTGAGGAAATGGTTAAAAGACTGAATGATCTGAAAGACAATGTTGAAAGATATAAAGATGCATTGAGCTTCTTGTTCACCATCAGTGCAAATATTGAACGACTGGAGAGGGAAGAGGACAACGTTCATGCAATAGGGAATGAAATGACCGAAAGGGTGAACAACATGATAAGCATTGCAAGCAGCAAGCTTGAGTCAAAGACCCAAATGTATCTTCGCAACATCTCAGACACAAAGCATGTTCTCAACCTGCTTATCGCAATGGGGCCTGTTGCGGCCGTATTACTGGGAATTTTCTTTATCAAGGGAATTACCGTGCCGATCAAGAAGCTCCAGTCGGCAGTCAGGAAAGTTAAAGAGGGAGACATGGATTTCAGGATCACAGGTTTGAAAGATGAGTTTGGAGATGTGGCGAATTCTTTCAATGAGATGTCAGAAGCGCTGAAGCAGCATATGAATGAAATACGGGAAAGCGAGAAACGCTACAGGATGCTGTTTGAGAGCGCAGGAGATGCCATCTTCATTCTCAATGCGTCCGGGGACGATGCGGGGAAAATCGTATCCGCAAACAAGGCGGCTGCGGATATGCATGGCTACACCATAGATGAATTGCTGAAGCTCAACATAACCGACCTTGATACGCCTGATGATGCAAAGCAGGCCCCGGGACGGATACAGCGCATGCTTAACGGCGAATGGCTTAAAGAAGAGATCATGCACCATAAAAAGGACGGTACGGTCTTCCCGGTCGAGGTCAGCGCGGGACAGATGGAATTCATGAACCATAAATATATCCTCGCATTTGACAGGGAGATCACCGAGAGAAAAAAGGCTGAGGAAATGCTGAAAAAGAGGGATCGGCAGCTTACGGATTCCCAGAAGGTCGCGCATCTTGGAAGCTGGGAGTGGAACATCAGGGAAAATTCGATAACATGGTCAGATGAGCTCTTCACCCTTTTTGGCCTGATACCGGGAGAGTTCAGGGCAACATATGAGGCATTTCTTGAGTTCGTTCATCCGGAAGACAGGCCCCTGATAGACGATGCTGTAAGGAAGACACTCGAGGTAAAGGCGCCATATCATGTTGAGACGCGAGTGTTCCGCAGGGACGGCAGCGAATGGATCATGGAAGCGCGAGGGAAACTTATCTGTGATGAAAAGGGGTTGCCGCTGCTTCTTGGGGGTACTGCTCAGGATATTACCGATCGGAAAAAAGCAGAGGAAAAGGTTAGGGAGTCAGAAAAAAAATTCAGGGCGATTTTTGACAATGCGATAGACGGGATACTTTTGGCGGAGGTGCAGACCCAGCAGCTT
>QZKC01000014.1 GCA_003599425.1 Nitrospiraceae bacterium
GCTTATGAACCTCGCAAGATGTGGATCATAATATCTTGCTCCATAATTGTATAACGATGTCTCCCCATCGAATTCCTGATCCGTAAATTTGTACTTTGTTATATCAGTGCCCGAGTTGTATTTCAATTCTCCGAACGGATAGTAAAACATCTCCTGCACTTTGTTTCCATATGAATCAGTCATTACGCTGCTGCTTCCAAGATGATCCGTGTGATAATAGTATGTTTGAGTGCCTCTTATCTCCGCTATCCTCTGTGAACCGGCAAAGATATATTTCGTGCATTGACTGCCTGTGCATTCGTAATGTGGCCCGATATAAATTGTTGTTGATGCCCCGACGGTCTTCTTGACCCTGCTTCCGCTGAAGTCATAAACCGAGTCCACTATTATCGAATTATCCGTAATCCTTGTGGGCATGTTGTCATAGTCATATGTGAAAGTTTTGCCGGCCCCTCCCGTCATGTTTCCGTTATTGTCGTATGTGTAAGAACCGACAATGGCACCGTTTTTTTCAACTCTATTGACAGCATGCTTATGATTTGGATCGTAGAAATAATATCCGTATCTGCAGTTATAGGTCATGTTGCCGATCTTGTCATATTGATAAACCAGATTTCCACCGTAAGCCTGGCTGTTTGCTTCAATAAGTCTGTCAAGGTCGTCATATTTGAAATCCCTTGTCCTGTTTCCGTCCGGGTAAGTGATATAGTCCGTTATTCCGGTAATATTCCCAGTGCTGTCATAATGATATTCAAGATTCATAAGACCTGTTGACTGGTTGGCAGTATTTATAGTTAACAAACGATTGTTTTCAGGATCGTAACTGTATTGCGTAGTGACTCCGTTGGCAAACGAGACAGTGCCGTATTGTCCTGAGGCATTATATCCAATGTAACTTGAAGAGACTGTTTCAGACGAATCTAATCCGGTCGTAATTATCGTGATTGTTTTAGAGAGATTCCCACCGGCATCATATTCATAGTTGACTGTTGTGTTGTCAGGATAGGTTATTGCATCTGTCCTTCCAAGCGCGTCATACGCTATCTGTGTAGTGTAGGAAGTTGAATCTATCGTCTTTACTGTCTTTGTCGTCCTCCCCAGTTTGTCGTAATAGAATTTCGTTGTCCCTGATACGTCTGTCACAGTCGTTAATCTTCCCTTGTAATTCGTTGAAAATGTTTCATCATAGGTATAAACCACATCGGTATATGACGGATTCTGATAATCCTTTTTTGTAATCCTGTTCAGCGCATCATATTCAAATCTTATCTCCTGGTTCTTCGCATCTTTCTGATACTCAAGATTTCCATTAGCATCATATTGGTATATCCAATAACCCATGTCAGGGTCAGTTATTGAGCTCTTTCTGCCCAGTGTGTCATATGTCATTACAGTCTCATTAGTCGCCGCATCAGTTACTTTCGTTAAATTCCCCATAACATCATATTCATATAGCGTGGCACCGTAAAGCGTGAAGACCGGGAAGACGCCTGTATAATCTTCAGTTTTAATGGTCCTTCCGTATACATCTTTTTCCTCGATTTTCTTATGCCCGTTGGGATCGATATATGTCATTCTGCCTTTTAAATATTCTGCAGTTGCATATGTGCCGTCAGGGCGGGTTGTTTTAACGATTCTTCCAACCGGATCATAATCATAAGTCGTCCATTTCGGGGTCTCAAGAGTTTCAAAATACTGAAGGGACTTCGCATCGACAAGTCCTCTGTCGTTGTATATTGTCTCCATAACGATTGCTTTATTGTCAGGGCCTTCTGTTCTTGTCTTTATTGTTCTTCCGAGTCCGTCAAAATACTTCTCTGTCCAGATGAAATTCGCCGTGCCGCTCTGCTCCGTCGCAAACGTTAATATTCGCTGATTGCCAACTGTGCCGAAATCAGGATAATAATAAGAAACCGTACCGTAGACGGAAGCTATGTCATTTGGGCTAATTACTTTTTTGATCCTGCCAAAGACATCGTATTGATATGTGGTGGTATTGTCATTAGTATCTTTTTCCGTCAGAACTTTACCTAAACCGTAATCATATGTTCTTTCTATTGTCTGGTTTAAAGAATTAATTATTTTCCATGGGTAGGTATGCGTATCCGAATCATAAATGATAGTTGTCGGAGGATTGTTTTTAGCATCGGTGATTGTTTCCACATTGCCGAATGAGTCATAGGTGTATGTAATTACAGGACTTACTCCCCCATTAAACCAACTCGTCTTTGTCCAAAGATTACCTGTATTGGGATAGTATGTAAAGCTATCTTTGGCTTTTAAATTCCCGCTGCCTTCATTGCAATCTGTTATCAAAACATTGCTCACACATGTATTCTTTGGAAGGGATACAAGCCAGTTTCCAATCTGGCCATCCAGATAATATTCCGTAAATTCATATCTCTGATCATTAGAGTTTGAGACGTCACCGAGAAAATGTTTTTCCCTGACATTGCCGTATGAATCATATGTAAATGTTACCGTCGCCTGTCGCGCCGTTGATGCGCCGTCATATTCATAATCATCTTTTTGACTGAGATAAGGCATGCTTGTGTTTGCATAAGGAGTTGAAGACTGATACGTGTTTACAGTCTTCGATAAAATATTGCCGGCTGAATCCTTTGTCGTCTCTTCATACGAGAGCCCTTTGAAGATGTCGTCCTGTTTATACCAGGTTTCAGTATATGTCCCTCCGGGTAGCACCGCCTTTACATACTGAAAGCCCCTGAACTCCCTGTCCTGATAATCATAATCTCCGCCCGAATATTCATAATCTGTGATAGATGAGTTATTGTTGCCGTCATATGCGGTTACTGATGAGACTGTTTGAACAACAAAAGGCAGGAATTTGTTGCTATATTCTGTAGAAGGAGCATAAGAAATTGAAGTTGTTCCGCCAAAACCATTATTTACACTTGAAAGCAGATCAGGTATTGCTCCAGTTGAAACGTAGACCTCTGCCTTTCCGGAGCTTTGGTTGTATATTATCACATCATCTTTTCCGTCTCCGTTGAAATCTCCGCCGAGTATATTATTTAAGTAGCTCGGAAGTCCCTGGCCTGATACAGGACTGTTAAAGCCCCGACCGTTTGAGAAATATATATTCTTCCCGCTGTCCATGAAGTCGGTCATCCGGTCTCCATTGAAGTCGCCCACTGCAACAGGTGTCGTGCCGCTTACCGAACCTGTGGACTCAAATGAATCGCCTTTACATATATAAGTGGATACATTCTGCGAACCGCTCAATTTCATAAGGATATCATCCTTGCCGTCTCCGTTGAAATTGAACTCACCCACATAAATTGTGGGTGAACTGTAGGCATTTCTGTTCCCTGCATAGTAAAACTGGCTCCCATCAGAATAATATATGCTGCCAGTACTCGAAACAAAATCCGCTTTGCCATCCCCATTAAAATCACCTGCTGCTGCAAGTACTTCCCCTGTCCAAATGGGACTTGTAGAGACATATTGAAATGTTGTGCCCGTGGAAATATAAAGGTCTACATCAGGATACTGCGCTCCCGTCTGATGCACCAGCATGTCATCCTTTCCATCCCCGTTAAAATCACCTGCAACATGAGAATATCCTGAACACTGGTAGTCAGTCCAAGTTCCACCAAGATAAAAGCCTGTTTCTTTAGAATAGAATATCTGGCCGCTGCAGGTAATAAAGTCTATCCTGCCGTCCCCATTAAAATCACCGATAACAGAAGGATAAGATGTCACAGAAGTCGAACTTGCAAACTGAAAAGAATTACCTGTGGTCTGATAGGTAAAGGTTGTAGGAGGCAGTGTACTGGTTCCATCACTCCCATAAACCGTTATACTGCTAAGAAGAGAACGGGTGCTTTGCGAGCTATATATATAATCAAGTACATATCGCCTTGAAAGTTGTCCTCTGGCAAATGTTTCAATTGATTTCAGTCTGTAAGCGGTAACTACTTTGGAGCCTAGGGCATATACTGTATTAATATCCGTCCTTGATTCAAGGTTGAACTTTACATAATGCCCCGTGTCATTGCCGTTACCGCGTGTATAATTTATCCTGTCGGGATAAATCTCAGCATTGCCAGTGTCCAACCAGTAAGTTATTTCCATGTAGTTCCCATTTGTATCTTGAACCTTGTCCAGGCTCCACTTGAAAGTTCCGTTTGTGTCCTGCTGTTTTGAATTGCTTGAACTTCCATAGTAATATTTTGTTCCATCTTTTTTTGTAACTACCCAGGTATCAGAATTGAGATAATATTTCGTGAACTGTCCTTCTATTTTTGCGCCATAGTATCCAGCGCCCCATTCAGGTCTGGCAATTAATTCTACGGGCGAGCCATTTATTACAAAAACATAAGGAACGTTTGTCTTACCGGATTTGCGGATATCGCCCATATCCAGACGCCATCCTGCCCCAACCCAGTCATTAGACATAGTGAAGGAATTATAGTTTAACGACAATTTGGGGGCCATGCCTTTCCTGCCTGGAGGAACATCTATTGGGATACTCATTGATGCCGCTCCGGTATTCCCGACAGGGACAATCTCTACAGAAACAATACTGCCCGTGCCGGAAGATGCTGCTGAAACAGACGAACCTTGAATTGGTGAGATTGTTTTTTCTGAGGGCGGCGCAGTATCAGCCTTAGCAAGTTTAATATTTGGGGAATAGACAGCTTCTTTATTGGTTATGGTACCTTGACTACCTGTAATCGCCGCATTCATAAAAGCTGAACCCGAAGTCTCGGAAGCATTTGCTGACTGCTGAGTGCCTGAACCAGCATCTGGGAATGGGTTTTCCTTTATTGCGGCATGCCCTGAGCCGAAAATAACAAAAGAGAAAAGGAGATGAAAGATGAGAAAATATTTGCCAGTCGTTAATCTTACATTTTTTACCATGACAGCCTCCCATTATCATTCCTTGCTTGTATAATTAATTCCTTTTCCAGACATGAGCATTCACTTCCGCCAAAGCTCACTTTATTGTTATTGCCGGAGTCTATAGAATCTGTAACCGGAATATGTACGACATTCTTGTTGTACATGTCCTTGATATTCACAAAGGAGACATTACGCGATCCCAACGGGTTTATATACCAGTAATAACCGTCAGATGTGCTTCTTAATAAGAGAAGATTCCCATTTGTTCCCTGTAATGTCAGGGTGTTTGAAATTGTTTGCGTGCTTCCAGCCTCAAAATATAATGTGTCTGCAGAGGTCACTATCTTTATCAATTTATAGAATGTGGTATTGCCGTAAATCGTCTGGTTTGTGCCGTCTAAAATCACAGTAGATGTACCGGAGATAAAATTGCCCCAATTTGCCCAGTCTCCTTTAACTGTGATAATAGAAGAAGTCGCGTTCAGGGTTCCGGCATATCCTATCAATATATAGCCGTCAACATTGAGGGTTTTATCGTTCAGATTTAAGGTTCCGCCTAAAACGTTTAAATTTCTTCTGATTGAAAGGTCGTAATTCAAAGTGACTGTCCCCGTGTATGCAGAAAGAGCAGTCAATGAAAGGGGTATTACGTTTAAGTTCCATGTACAATTTATTGCTCCATTAAAAATCACAGCATCTCCATTCCGAGGCACTCTGTTTTCTGTCCAGTTAGCAGGATTGTTGGCAAAAGTATCAACGCTGCCAGTCCACGTTATGGTTGTATTTGTTGTAAAGCTTACATCATCTCCATTGCTTGTTCCGTAAGGGTTTGTTGCCACTACTCTGTAATGATAGGTTGTATTTGATGATAATCCTGTTAAATTTGCAGTTACGCTAACAGAGTTTGTTCCGCTCCCTATTGCTTGAGTGGTGGTTGTATTGCCGTAAGACGTAGTTGTTCCCCACTGGAAATATGCGGTTGTTGTATAGCCGTTAGGATTGACTGTTGAGTTTATTGTTGCTGTTGAACCTGAAATATTGGTTGCAGTATTGGTTACAGCTGTCGGAGGGACGGTATTTCTATAATTTTCCTCTGTACCAAAAGTTAGATAACTTTGGGGACTATTTTGAGTGTTATATGAAGTTTTAATCCAGTCGGATGAACGGGCAATATTGGAAATGCGCACTTCATCAATGAAACCATTGAAATAAACAGAATACATTCCCCAGTACTTACATGCACCGATAGACAGGGAATGATCATCAACTCCTATCGGACCTGTCTTTGTCGTCGAAGACGAAAGTACTCCGTTAATATACGTTATAAAATTATTAGCTCCGCCATTTTTATCATAGGTGAAACTTAAATGATTCCACTGGTTCAGGTTTATGGAAGATCCATATGGGAGATTTTCATAATCTGACCGGTATATGCCTGCCACCGGTATGCTGGTTCCTGGATTGAAATATATGACATATCTGTCATCACCCTTACAAAGAAATGTCCTGTATCCGCTTGTAGATTTTAAATATACCCATGCCTCCACTGTTATCGCATCTGCAATATCAAGACTTGCTTCATCCATAACATCAACGTAATCATCCACAGCATCAAACTCCTGACCGCTTCCGACCTTGCCGCTCTGTCCTGTTGCCGAAGTATAGTCATCACCATGGTTATTGTTAACTGTGGAATCCTTGTATAAGTCAACTGTTCCTGTGCCTGCCAATCCTTCCTTTAAGTGCCACACACCCTTATAGTTGTTATCCCATACGGCTGCTGGACTCTGTTGATCAGACGCATTATTATTCCCGTAATACATGTAGATATTGGTATTAGAAGAGGACGATAAAGTCGGTATCTTCACCCATGCAACAAATTCCATATTCCCTGCTGCATTGTTATAACTCTCTATCTCATGGTTCAATCTTGTCGTCCCATCCGATAAGGTAAATACAATATCGTCTCCATTTGCCAATGCTTTATTGAAAATCGGATTAGCCTGATCGGATAATTTTATGAGAACAGGGAAATTTGTCAGCGTTGAACTCGGTGTAATATTGCTCGCAACTGTTATCAGTTGTTTGGATACAATTTGCTGTCTGTATAACCAATTAGCGTCATACCAGTTAGGTGTGGTAAAACTCATATCATCGCCATAGGTTATTCCTCCTGCATTGGTTGCTGTTATTCTGTAATGATATGTTGTACCTGGCAATAAATCTGTCAGATTCGCAGTTATGTTGACATTACTTGTCCCGCTCCCTGCAGATTGCGTAGACGTTGTATTACCATAGGACAAATCTGTACCCCATTGAAAATTCACTGTAGTCCCTGATCCATGAGGATTCACGATGGCATTTAGTGTTGCAGTATATCCGCCGATATTAGTTGCGGGACTGGTAGTTGCAGAAGGTTGGTCAACGGCTAAAGTCGTGGCATACGTATCGTTGCTGTTATCAGAATCGCCAAAGGAGTTATATGCCCTTATTTTGTAATAGTAGGTAGTTCCCTTTGTTAATCCTGTATCAAAATACATAATGACATCTTTTCCAATATCGACAACTTGAGTATATGTCCCTCCGGTACCGATTTTGCGTTCAATCTTATATCCACTTTCGGTATTCGAATTATCTGTCCATGAAAGATTTATCTGGCTTGAAGAGATAGCTGTTGCGCTTAGCAAGGATGGTGCTGTCGGAGGAACAGGTGGGATAATATTCGTATCAATCGTGAGATCTGTCTCTGATGTTATTGCAACCACACCTGCGTAGCTGGACATTATTGAGAAAGAAGCAAGTGTCACTGTTAAATCCCAGGTGCAATCATTACTTGACGATGCATCGAAAATTACATGATCCCCATATTGGGGGATAATACCACTGGACCAATTGGAGGAATTTGATGCAAGGTTGTTTGTAACTCCGCCTGTCCAGGTAACTGTCGCAGCCAGTGCACTCCTGCTTGATACCGTCAGAGACAAAAGACATAAAAAAATGATTAATACTTTTTTCATATCACTCTCCATTTTCCTCTCACCAATGCTTTATCCCTATTGGCAAAAACAGGGATAAAGAGCGGAAAGATATGACTGATATTTTTTCTATTAAGAAGATAAATCTGTCTGTCTGTCTGTCTGTCTGTCTGTCTGTCTGTCGCAGGATTGATGCCCGAAGATATTCCCCTTCATACTTTCTCTTCCCCTAAAAAGTTACGCCTAAATTTGAAAAGCCAAGATTTGTGGATGGATAATTAAAACATAACTGCTATGATGGTTGTCAAGAAAAAAATTCATTGCCAAAATCACTCCGAAAAGCGTAATAGAAAAAAGCGTTGCTTACAAGTTTGCGAGACAAAGAAGAAGGAAAGAGCAACCTCAAAACTCTGCTAAAAAAGATGCCTTTTGTGGGGTAAATGTCCGATGTCTTAACTTGTAAAATATATTGACAATGGCCGGATGGATTTTGATGAATTTTAGACTTTAATAATCTAAAGTTCATGCCGTACTCTGTACCATGAATTCTCAACTCAATTTTTTTCATACAACAATTTCAGGTTGAACTCTTGCATCAACAGGAATTTCCAAAAATCAAGACTATAGTTAGTAGTGGTTGATCGTTAATTTGTAAATCTCCTTAACGATTGAAGATGGATGTTGAGATACCAAAAACACTCGATGCCCTTACTTTGCAACGTCATCAATGTCTCGGGCGACTCTCTTTTAGGAAGAAGCTATTAACTTCCTTAAAAAGTAACCTGCCACAGCCAGAAGCGGTGGCTTTGGAATCGCATGCTATCAATCTACTAAAATTGAATGTACAGAAAGAGTAACAACTTTGAACAGAGCCTTGTTTCGATTCTTATGGTTTTATCGATGAAAATGAATTCACAGGTCAAACCATATTGCTCTGACCACCTGAGGTGGCGGTTTAATCTATTAATCTTATTAATTATCAGAAAATATAACAGCAATTCAGTGGAGATATTTGCAGAAAGGTTAATGTTAATACAAAAGTTCCCGGATCGGCGACCTGAAATAGTTCGACTTTAAGCTGCCACCATTATAGTAGTTTATTTATCTGCAAATGTGAGCAAAATTTCACTGTAGTAAAATTGTAGTAATTTTGTAGCAGAATTCGATGAAATGGACAGAAAAAAGAGGAAAGATTAGAACAACAGGAAACCTTATTTATGATTAATAATCAGCCCGTTAGTTAATTTTCTCAGCCCGGAAGCTCGGTTACAATTTTTTGGTCTTTTCGATTTAGGAAACCTGTGCTCTATCCTACTGAGCTAAGGGGGCAAGAGGGGAAATGGTCGGGGCGAGAGGATTTGAACCTCCGACTCCACGGTCCCGAACCGTGTGCGCTACCGGGCTGCGCTACGCCCCGTGTTAAAAATTAACTATAAATAATACCACACTCGCAGGTGTAAATTCCCTAATTCTCTTTCATCTCAAACTCCAGCGATAGACAGGCGTTTACTCCTGTCATTGCGAGGTCAATTCGACCGTGGCAATCTCACCATGAAAAGCACGATTGCTTCGCTTCGCTCTCAATGACAATACTCTATTACTGGATTTGGGGTTCATTCTTATACCTCAAACGCATCCTTGATAAGTTCAAACTCAGGGGTGCTGTTTTTATAACATATGCTTAAAATGTCAAACCTGCATGCCGGCAGTTCGTCAAATCTCTTTATATATGACAGGGCGACCCTTGCTATTTTTTTCCTTTTCTTCATGGTCACTGACTCAAATGGAAGTCCGAACTCAATACTCTCCCTTGTCTTTACTTCTATGAAAACAAGTGTTTCATTATCCTTAGCAATGATGTCGATCTCTCCAAATGTATTTCTGTAATTTCTCTCGATGATGATATATCCGTTCTTCCTGAGGAAAGAAACTGCAACCCCCTCTCCTTTTTGCCCTAATTTCATCATGTCCCCCCTCGAAAGTGCAAAAGTGCAGAAGTACAAAAGCCGTCAGATAGAGATGATTACAACTTGTGCACTATTTTTCTATTCTACGGTAAAAACAGGTCCTCTCACCTGTGTGGCATGCGCCTGAGCCTGACTGTTCGACCTTTATCAGCAAAGTATCCTCATCACAATCGTACAGTATTTCCTTCACTTTCTGTACATTTCCTGAAGTTTCGCCTTTCATCCAGTATTTCTGCCTCGACCTGCTCCAGAAATGAGTCAGACCCGTCTCTATAGTCTTCTCCAGAGAGGTCTGGTTCATATATGCCATCATTAATACTTCATTGTTTTTTATATCCTGTATTATTGTAGGGATCAGCCCTTTTTCATTATATTTAAGTTTAGGGGTCATCGCCACTCCTTATAAGAATGAAATAAACGCAGGGATATTTTAACATAAAATGCAGGAATGGCTTTTCAGCTTTGTGCAGGTATTAAAACTGAGTAGTTTTTTATTGTGTGATAAAGGTCCAGATCGGGCTGCTTGTCTCTGCGCCTGTATCGTCCTTTGCAACAACCTTCCAGTAATATGTGGTGCCTGCCGAAAGCGCGGATATGGTATATGTGTTCTCATTGTTTATTTCAGAGTCGCCTGTTGGAATGGTGTTGGCTATACTGCCGCTGCCTCCGCCTCCTCCGCCACCGCCACCGCATGAGATCAGAAGTGCAGTAACCATACATGTTATGATGATCAACAGGGATGTTTTACTTCTTCCTCTTACGAATCCAGCACATGCCAGTATAAATCCGAACAGAAATAAAACGGCCCACTGGGTCCCCATATCTGCATAATAAATATCATTGCTTTTAAGATATGCGATATTGATCCCGGTATTGCACCCCATCGTAAGTTCTTCATCTGTACAGACATAAAGATCATAAGTCACATTCTCTCCGTCAGGGTCTGTAGATTTATCCCACCTGAATTCAACGCTTGTACCCAGGTTATTCTGGCCGTTTGCAGGATAAACAAGCTGTGGGAGAGATGGAGGATTATTGACAACTGACTGGAGCCCTGTTCCGCTTATGGTCATGGTTACAGGGTTTTCATCCAAGTCATTTGACGGAATGTCAAATGTATCATTGAAAGCGCCGGATGCTGAAGGTGTAAAACGCACGGTAAATGTGCAGGTGCCTGATGGAGCTATATTCTGCCCGGAACATGCATCGTTTATAATGCTGAAAGGAGCTGCGATCGAATTTGCCTGAGCGATCGTTCCTATCACAAGGTCCGCATTGCCCGAGTTGGATATGGTCACTGTTTTATTGGATGCTGTACCCTCTGTTACATCTCCAAATGGTATCTGGAGATCGCCTGAAGGTGCTGCGGTGTCAGTTACCGTAATGTCAGATACCTGCACCGCTGCCCCTGTTCCACTGACAGTGAAGGTTACAGGGTTCTCATCCGAATCATTGGACGGGATATCGAAAGTATCACTGAACGTTCCCGTAGCAGACGGTGAAAAACGCAAAGTAAAGGTGCAGGTGCCGGAGGGAGCTATGGTCTGTCCTGAACACGCATCGTTCTGAATGCTGAATGGAACTGAGAGTGCATTTGCCTGCGCAATCGTTCCCATTACAAGGTCTGCATTGCCTGTGTTGGACACAGTCACTGTTTGGTTAGATGCAACGCCAGCGGTCACTTCTCCAAATGGTATCTGGAAATCGCCTATGGGCGACACAGAGTCAGATACCATAATATCCGGGTCAGGTATTCCCGGCGGTTGAACTGCTGCATGCACAGTAAAACTTATGAGTATAAACAATGCGGCCGTGAAACTCGTCTTGATCATATTCCTGTTCATTTCTTTCTTGCCTCCACAACAAAGTCTCTGTCGCCGGTATTTTCATAGGATATGCCCTCTTCCATTTTCATATCAATCACGGAACCTGATAATGTATCCGTTAGGGTTACGGCGATATCATCCGGTATCCCTGCTGCATCCCATTCAAGCCCCACAGTCTCACCGATCAGCTCCGACTCCACAAAAACATTCCACGTTCTTACGCATTGCGTAAGACACGTCTCGCGCATGTCTTTCCAGTACTCCTGCCCCTCAAGTTCAAGATATGCCATAATATCTCCAGCAAGCAAAGCAGGAACATCATGCTCACCATCAATACCTTCACGCGCATCTGGCCTTTGTCCAATTATCAGCCTGTTCTCCGCATCATTAACATATGCTGTAATGATCATTTCCCATGCATCTCCAGCAAGAGATGTGCTTGCACATACAAGCATCATAATAACTGCCACTGATGTTATAGCCGTTGTTTTTATCATGGTTATTCCCTTTCTCATAATTTAGGTCTCGGTATTACAAGATAATAAATGTCGTCTGCCGCATTCACATGTACCCAGTAACCCAGCCATGGGACTATCTTTGCTCCCGGCGCGGTTTCAAAGGTATAAGTGCTCCCCCAATCTTTCCCCGTGCTGTAGTAAACAGCGTTGGTGACCCAGCCAGTTGCAGTTGCTGTTGTCCAGGCAACAGGCACGCTGCTACCCTTTCTGACTTTTACATCCGACAGTGTTACATTACCGGAATAGGGATTACTGATAATGTTCCAGCCAGGAGTGAGCCTGTAGACGAATTCGGCGTCGGTTCTTTCTGCATATTGGTTCAGCTCAGGCAACGTGTTTGCATTCGCCCGTTTTGAGACAAAATAACCTTCGCCTGGAGTTACAGGATCAGTGTCTGCCAGTTTTATGTAATGCCCAAGATCTTCACTCCATCTGTATGCTATTGAACTGCCAAATGCTGTTGAGGCTATCAAGGTGTTATTATCACTGGCTCTTGGAATGCCAAGAAGCGGATAACCCTGGAGCAGGCGGATCTCAGGGCCTGTTATATACCCTGTTTTAGGATATCTTAACGTCGTGCCATCTGAGATTTTGGCTTCGTAATAGAAGGTGTGCGCTGCCGCAGGACCAAGTTTTGTCGTGTAAATACACAAGCTTCCTGTTGAGTAATCACCTGAACATGCCAGGTCGTATGAATAGAAATCTCCCTGTACAGGCACGGTTCTCTGCGTCATGTAAAGCTTTACATATTGTGGGGCCGTTCCTGTTATATCTCTCATGGTTATCTGGAATTTATACTCCACATCGATTTTAGGTTTATTATTTACAAGATTATTGCTGTCACTGCCACTGTCAGTTCTCTCGAGACACGCTATGTTACCTCCGTCAGTGCAAGTCAGGCTTTTTATGTCTGCCATGAAGTTAGCAGTTACGGCTATGTCTGCATTGATTGTCAGTGAACATTGATTGCCGGAGGGATTGGCGCAATTGCTCCAGCTATCAAACAGGTATCCTGATTGCGGTGTTGCAGTAAGAGTTACCGGAATTCCGGATGTATAGTTCTTTGAGCACGTGCCCGGACATTGAATGCCTGAAGGAGAACTGTTTACCGCACCGTTGCTGCTTGCATTTACCGTTAATGTATAAAGAGGCAGCGCAACAGTTATATAGCTTGTTCTGGTCAGCGTCTTTGTACTCCCGTCAGAATCCGTTACTGTCAATTTAACTGTGTATGTTCCTGCATCATTGTATGTATAGGAAGGGTTATTCAGTGTCGAATCTGTTGTTCCATTGTTGTCAAAGTCCCACGCGTAGGTTAAAGGCTGGTCATAGCCTGCGGAAGTGTTACTGTAACTTACGCTCAACGGCGCAGTACCGCTTGTCGATCCTGCTGTAAAGTCAGCTGTTGGTGATGTATCAGAAATTACGGCTGTTATCGATGCTGTGCCTGTTTTTCCGAGATTGTCAGTTACCCGGAGCTTTATTGTATATGTGCCCTGTTGAGCGTAGGTATGGCTCCGTGTCGGGTTTGAAGTGGAGTAATCATACGTCCCGTCATTATTTATATCCCATTCATATAGGGTAATACTACCATCCGGATCGGCCGAGACTGATCCGTTCAGGGTTATTGCCTGGCCTTCCACAGAGGAATATGGGCCTCCCGTGTTTGCCGTAGGCGAATTATTTGTTACCCCTGTTCCACTCACACTTATCGTAACAGTGCTTTGCGAGGAATCATTGGATGGGATGTCAAAGGTATCGCTGAACGCTCCCGTACCTGACGGAGAAAAACGCACTGTAAGAGTACATGCAACAGAGGGAGCTATGCTTTTTCCCGAACAGGTATTGTTAAGGATGCTGAATGGAGCCGCGATCATATTTGCCTGTGCTATAGTACCGACAACAAGAGTTACGTTTCCTGGATTGCTCACAGTTACGGTATGGTTCAACGTACTTCCTTCAGTTACATTTCCAAAAGGTATCGAAAGGTCACTCGATGCACCTGCTGAGTCGGTTACTGATATTGCTGGTTCAGGTGGAGGTGGAGGCAAGGGTATTGACTTGATGAGTTCATTTGAGTATCCGCTCTCATTTCCAATGGCATCATAAGCAGTAATTGCAAAATAGTATGTGCTTCCTTCTGTCAGATCGTTTATTTGATATGAAGTTGTATACCCGGCATCCACTGAACTGCTATATCCTCTGGAAGCAGTGCCATAGTAAACCTTATATCCTTCAAGGTCTGTCAAGGCAGTGCCGTCTGCATTGACTGTAGGAGCCTGCCAGGAAATTGTTATGCTGGCAGCCCAAAGATCCACCACAAACAAATTAATTGCGCAGTAAAGAACAAAAACCGCACACATGAACCTGCATTTTGAATTCAATCGCATATGGTTTCCTCCCGCTTTCAACTTTCAATTTAATTATAGTGAGAACTGATCGCCCATACCGTGATAGAAATCACTTACGCTAATTCCTTAAGGACAGAGCGGCGCCCGAATAATTTATTTTTACTTTTAAACAGTTATTGACATATTTAACGATTGAAGATAAGGTATATTGTTATATTTTTTTGTTCCTTATGATGGTTAATTATTAAATCCAAACTGGAAAAATCTAACGTCCTGGAGGAATCATGGAAACAAAGATCAATTTAACAGAGAGAGAAATCCCCTCTCGCTGGTACAACATCACTCCGGATCTCCCTGAACAATTGCCGCCCCCGATACATCCAGGGACCGGGAAACCTATTGGCCCTGCCGACCTCTCTCCTATCTTTCCCATGGAACTCATCAAACAGGAGGTTAGCACTGAGAGATGGATCGATATTCCAGATGATATTATCGAAGCATATAAAATTTACAGGCCGACACCTCTGCACCGTGCACACAGGCTTGAGAAGGCATTGGGAACAAACGCCCGCATCTATTTTAAAAATGAATCCGTAAGCCCTGCCGGCAGCCATAAACCGAATACAGCGATACCTCAGGCATATTTCAATATGAAAGAAGGCGTTAAACGGCTCAGCACAGAAACAGGCGCAGGCCAGTGGGGCAGCTCGATAGCGCTTGCGTGCAACATTTTCGGATTGCGCTGTACTGTTTATATGGTCAAAGTCAGCTATGAGCAAAAACCATACAGGAAGATATTGATGCAGACCTGGGGAGCAGCGGTCCATCCCTCACCCACAAACCTTACACAGGCAGGCAAAAAAATACTCTCTGAAGATCCAAACTCACAGGGGTCCCTGGGCATTGCTATATCAGAAGCAGTTGAAGACGCAGCGACACACGAAGATACGAAATATTCCCTCGGCAGCGTATTGAACCATGTATTGCTGCATCAGACTGTCATTGGACTTGAGACCAAAAAGCAGCTTGAACTCGCAGGAGAAACACCTGATGTCGTCATAGGCTGTGTCGGCGGCGGAAGCAATTTCGCCGGTCTTGCATTCCCGTTTGTCCCCGACAAACTGAAAGGGAAAGATATACGTCTTATCGCCGTAGAACCGACTGCGTGCCCGACATTAACAAAAGGAGTCTACACTTACGATTTCGGTGATACTGTCGGGCTGACGCCTCTTGTAAAGATGTACACCCTCGGACATACCTTTATGCCGCCCGGTATCCACGCCGGGGGACTTCGTTATCACGGCGACGCTCCCCAACTCTGCCTGCTGGTCAAGAACAAGGTTATTGAAGCTGTTGCATATCCGCAAAACCCCGTATTCGAAGCTGCAATCCTTTTTGCAAGGACCGAGGGTCTCATTCCTGCTCCTGAGACAGCACATGCGATCAGATGTGCAATTGATGAGGCGAAGAAGAACAAAAACAACTGCATCGTGTTCAACTACAGCGGACATGGCCATTTCGACCTCGCTGCATATGATAATTATCTTTCAGGCAAGCTTGAGGATTACGAATATTCAGAAGAGAAGATCAAAGAGGCGATAGCAAAAATACCGAAATTCGAGTAGCTCAAGCTTTCTTGAAATCTTCGGGCTTCAGGTCGTATTTTTTGAGGATGTTGTAAAAATCAGGCCTGTATTTCCCTGCAAGTTCCGCTGCCCTGCTCACATTGCCTTTCGTAAGCTCCAGGAGGTGAACAATATAACCTTTTTCAAATACAGCACGGGCCTCTTTCAGAGGTTTTAATCTTTCAGATTGCTTGCTGCTTAAATGTATCAGCTCATCCTTGATTACATTGTGCTCAGTCATGGCCATGGCAAACTCAAGGGTATTCTCCAACTCTCTAACATTGCCCGGCCAGTCATGGAGCATGATCTTTTGCATTGATGACGGGGTCAGGCCTTCTACTTTCTTTCTCATTTTCCCGTTCAGTTTATTCAGGAAGTGCTCTATAAGAAGAGGGATGTCCTCTTTTCTCTCCCTCAACGGGGGAAGGACGACAGGAATTACATGTATCCTGTAATAAAGGTCCTCGCGGAAACGGCCTTCTTCAACCTCTTTTTTCAGGTCCTGATTTGTAGCAGCGATAACCCTTACATCAACTTCGACAGGTTTGCTGCTGCCTACAGGGTAGAACTGCCTTTCCTGAAGCACTCGGAGACTCTTCTTCTGGAGCGACAGAGGCATGTTGCCGAGCTCATCCAGAAAAAGCGTGCCTGTGTGCGCCTGGGTAAATAAGCCTTTCGACCCAGGGCCCGCTCCGGTAAACGCACCTTTTTCATAACCGAAGAGTTCGCTCTCCAGCAGCATTTCAGGGATCGCGGCACAGTTGATGGCAACAAAAGGTTTGTCCCTTCTGTCGCTGCTCAGATGTATTGCTCTTGCTATGAGTTCTTTGCCGGTGCCGCTTTCTCCCTGAATATACACAGTTGAATCTGTCTTGGCAATGCGGGACACCAGCATCAGAACACTTTTCATCTTCTCGCTCTTTGCTACGATATTGGTAAAATCATATTTCTCTTCCATCTGCTTTTTCAGATTTTTGATCTCGGAAACGATCTTGCGGCTTTCAAGGGCATTCTCTATTTGAAGCAGGAGGTCATGTGGGTCAAACGGTTTGGTCAGGTAACTGTACGCGCCTTTTTGCATGGCCTCTACAGCACTCTCTATACTCCCATATGCGGTGAGAATTATTACAGGGATTTCAGGATTCAGGCAGTGAACATCCTCCATGATCGATATACCGTTCTGCTCAGCAAGCTGCAGGTCGATAATTGACAAGTCAATGGGGTGCTCCTTGACCGCATGTACCGCGTCCTCGCCTTTCATCGCGGTGACTACTTCATAGTTGGCGGACTCAAGCCGCATCCTCAGAACTTCGAGGAGGTTTCTGTCGTCATCAACTGCTAAAATATTTGCTCCGTACATCGTTACCTCTCATTAAAGTTTTGTACATATCCTGCGTCTACTCATCTTCCGGGCAGGTCAGGTCTGGCAAAATGTATTGTGCGCTACAAAAAGTTATTTTTCAAGCCTCTCCGGCAACTGCTGGTAAAACAAAGGTAAAAGTGCTTCCCTTGCCCAGTACGCTCTCGACCATGATCTTTCCGCCGTGCGCTGTCACTATCTGTTTGGCAATAAAAAGTCCCAGCCCGCTTCCTGTTATCTTACCCGAATCAGCGAGGACCGCCCTCTGATATTTGTCGAAAATGACGCCTATTTTTTCCTCTGAAATACCTACGCCCGTATCCATCACTGATACCTCAACTGTCTTTCCGTTGACATTAGCCGACAGTTTCACAACTCCCTCCCCGGGAGTAAACTTCAGGGCATTGCCGAGCAGGTTTCTCAACACCTGCAGGAGCCGGTCGCTGTCCATTCTTATATGCGGCAGAAAATCCTGAATATGTGTCTCGATCCTGATATTTTTTGTCTCAGCCAGGGGCTCCATCTCGCGTGCCACCCTCTTTATCAAAGAGGCGATATCTCCTTCTGCAAAGTTATAGACCATCATCCCGGCTTCCATCTTTGAAAGGTCCAGAAGCGAATTTACCAGGTTGATCAGGCGGTTGCATTCCTCATTGATGATGGTCATCAGTCTCTTCTGCTTTTCAGTTGCAGGCGTTCCCTGTAACCCCTCAAGAAACAGATTTGTTCCCTCTCTGATGGTCGTCAGCGGGGTGCGCAACTCGTGCGACATCAGGGAGAAGAAATCCGATTTCATCCTGTCTATCTCTTTCAGCTTTGCACACATGATATTAAAAGACCGGGCCAGTTCTTTTATTTCAGGGGGAGAGGATATGTTCAGATCGCTCCCGAACTCACCTTTGGCAATATCTCTCGTCTTCCTCTGTATAAGTGAAAGGGGTTTTGTAATATTTATCGTGATAAAGACCGAGATGATTATCCCGGTAATAAGGGAGGTCACTCCCATGGTGATCGCAACCTTCCAGGCATTCCCCTCGGCCGCTCCCAGCTTTTCGACCCTGTCGTACATGCTCTTCTGGGTGTAGTCTCTCAGTCTCCTGAGCTCACCCATGATCTTATCCGCTGCTGCTTCTTTCTCATCCCTGTATTTATCCGCGGGGTATTGGCGGCCGGACCTTACATGCTTCACCTCCTCTTCGAACAAAGAAATGTACCCCCGGGACAACCGCTCGACTCTGAGCAACATGTCTTTTAAATATTCATTATCCGTTACCCCCTTGATCTGACCCAGATAATTTTCAAATTCGCGCGTTGAAAGTACAAAACGGTTGTATAACCCTTCATCCCTTGTGATGATGAACTTCCTTTCATGGCTGATCATTGACAGAAGCACATCCGTAAGCTTCCGGTCATAATCCTGTAGTCTGTTGTCCACTTCAAGGATCGACCGCGTGACATGTTCTACCTGGCGAAGCTGTACGATAGCGTAAATGCTGACAGTTATGGCCAGTACAAATATTATGAGGTAACCGACAACAAGGCGGGAAAAGATAGTCAGTTTCATATGCAGCTCATCACAGCTTATAACCTATTTTTCTCAAGAACTCCCTGCGGCCGGACCTGTCAGGTTCAGATTCAACACCCCTGGGAGGAAAACCATCAATAACACCAAGGATGCCCCTCCCCTGCCCTGTCTCGGCAACCACTGCCTCCACAGGGTTGGCAGTAGCACAGTAAATGCTGCATACCTCAGGACAGTTCTTTACCGCGTTCAGTACTGCTATAGGAAACGCGTTCCTTAAAATTATCATGAACACATGTCCCGCTCCTATTTCAGCGAGATTCTTCACGCAGGCATCGATCAGCTCCTGCTCGTTCCCTTCTGACCTTATCAGACAAGGACCTGAAGCCTCTGTAAATGCAATACCGAACTTTGCCTGGGATGCTGCAGTAACTACGATCTCATACAGGTCTTCTGCGGTCTTAATGAAATGCGTCTGCCCGAGAATAATATTGCATCCTTCGGGAATATAAATCCTGATACTTTTCAGTTCCATGTTTCCTCCATTATAGCGTTATAGCGTTAAGCGAGAAATTAAAAACCAACGATGTTTGTAACTTCACCCTATAACACTATAACTCTTAACTTCTTCCTCATGTTATAATCAAGTAAATTTTTAATCTGGCAAGGCGAAAATGAAAAAGCTCCTGCTCATTTTTTTTATTATTCTCTATATCCCACTCTTACCGTACTGCGCATCAGCCGCTACTCCCTATGTAATAGGCCCTGACATAGAAATAAAAGAAAACAATATTATAGTGAATGCATCTATCGCAGAGACCTCCGACCTTGAACAGACGATCAGATCAGGCGTCGGCAAAGAGATCGTCTTTACCATAGAGCTCATCCGCGTCTGGGATTTCTGGCCCGATGAGTTTGTCGTCTCTAAAAGATTAAGAAAGATCATCAGGTATGATAACCTCAGAGACCATTACCGTGTCTCTCTGCGTGATGGAACAACACGTACCGACATCAAATTCAATGATTTTACCGCCCTGAAGGATCTGATCTTCACTGCTAATGCTGTCAGCCTTGCCAATATCAGGGAACTTGAACCGAGTAATTATTATATCAGAGTCATCGTTGAATCGAAAAGCCTCGAACAGCTTCCTCTCATAGGGTTTCTGATGCACCTTGTACCTGAAGTTGAAATGAGTTTTGCAAAAGAATCACAGACCTTTGCCGCAGGAATAACAAACAAATGAAGAACCTGAAAGCGCTTCTCGGCCTTTTCGCTCTCAGCATAGCTGCAACAATCATCACAGGTGTCGTGCTTAATACACTCGGGATAGAACACGGCTCCCTCCTGATCAAGATCGGCTTCATTTTCATCATCGTAAATGTGATCCTGTATCTCCTGCTGCTCATATTTTTTGTAAGCAGGAATCTTGCAACAATCTATACGGAAAAAAAGAAAGAGGCGATAGGCTCCACATTCAGGACACGGCTCGTTGCTTCCTTTCTCGGTCTGGTGTTCATACCGTCGGTCCTTCTTTTTATCCTGTCAAACCAGTTGATCAATAATTCCATCGATACCTGGTTCTCTCTGGAGGTCCAGAAGCCCGTGTACGACTCCATGGACGTCGCAAAGACGTTATATGCAAAAGAGAAACAGCATGCAATGGATTATGCGAAGCTCCTCGCTTCCCAAAAAGACCGTATTGACGTCAGCCTGAATCCTGAAGGGCTGAGCAGTTCGTACAGGAGCTATCTCGTGACCGAACCTGAGGTATCGGGATTCATTGGTAAAGCGTTCAGCGGGAACCCTTCCACTGATATTGAAGCAACCGAAAAGGGCGACAGGGTAAAGGCAGCCTATCCTGTCATGAGCGGGAACAAGGTTTACGGTGTCGTCGTGGTTGAGACTATGATACCCCGCAATCTTGTTATGAAGATGGAGTCGATCCAGAAGGCATTCAATGAATATATCCAGGTCAAAACACAGCAAACCCCTGTCCGCCTCCTGTATTTTTTTCTCCTCGTCACCGCAACCCTTCTGATCATCTTCCTTGCACTCTGGATATCACTCAGGATCGCCAAGAGCATAACCGTTCCAATCCAGTCCCTCGCAGAGGCAACAAAGACCGTTGCACAGGGCAATCTCGATTTCAGGATCGCAATGAAGAGAGATGACGAGATCGGTCTGCTGATCGATTCATTCAATAAAATGCTTGATGACCTGCATGACGGAAAAAAATCCCTGGAAAAGGCGTACCGTGAGTCAGACCGCAGGAGACTGAGCATGGAGAGCATCCTTGAAAGCATAAATACGGGAGTAATTTTTTCTGACCGTTCAGGAAAAATAATTACCCTGAACAACGCAGCATGTCTCATGCTCAATATCGGAAGGGAAACGACAGAAGGGAGAAGCTACAGGGAACTCCTCGCAAAATTGAAATCCGAAGAATTAAGCTTAATGGTCAGGCATCTTGCTGAAAGAGGATTTGGTTCAGTAGAGAGGGAGATCCATATTTACATCAATGGCAGGCCTCTGGATTTACAGGTATATATAACAACCATTTATGATTCTGAGAATAATTTTGTCGGAACACTTGTCGTATTCGACAACCTCACAGAGATCATCATGGCCCAGCGTGCTCTCGCGTGGCAGGAGGTTGCAAAACGTATCGCCCATGAGATCAAAAACCCTCTTACGCCTATCAGGCTTTCAGCAGAAAGACTGCTGAAGAAATGGAATGAAAAGTCAGAAGATTTCGGAGACGTGCTCATGAGGTCGACAAGGACAATCGTACAGGAGGTCAACAGCCTCCGCTCTCTCGTGGATGAATTTTCAAGGTTTGGTAAAATGCCGAAAATAACTCTCGAGCCCACGCATATCGATGCCATGATCCATGAAATAGTTGAGCTCTACAGCACTGTGAAAGACGTTGAGATCATAACTTCCCTGAATGGCGACCTCCCCGAGATCGATATCGATAAACAGCAAATCAAGATGGCGCTGATAAACCTTATCGACAACGCCATACAGGCACATACCCCGAAGATATGGCTCAATGCATCTTATAACCATGATCTCGAACTTGTAAGAATAGAGGTAATCGATGAAGGTACCGGGATCAGGGAAGAAGACAAAGACAAGCTCTTTTTCCCTTACTTCTCTACAAAAAAAGAAGGCACCGGGCTCGGGCTTGCTATCGTCAACAGCATCATATCAAAACACAGAGGGTATATCAGGGTACAGGACAACCAGCCGAAAGGGACACGGTTCATCATTGAATTACCAATAGGGCGGAATTAATCCAGAATGAAGTTGCCGATGATGAGTGTGCCGCCGGCAACTGTAAGATTTCCGTGAAGTGTTGTCATGCCGGCAGCAGCGCCATAACCACAGTCATAACCTCCTTCAAATGATACTGCTGTATTCATGGTTATATTTAAATCTTCAGAAAACACTGTTGCAGTACTCTGCATGGCATCTCCATTAACTGATGCGTTGTAAGCCTGCTGCAGTGTTGTAAAGTATAAAGGAGAAGGCCGCGCGATTCTCGCGGGAGGATCTGGACAAAAGTTAAACACATCCTGCGCGGGCAAGAGAGGAGTAAGGCAAAAAGCATCATCACCGGTTACCGTAAGGTTTTTTAAACCATTTGTCCATCCGGCAGTATTTACCGAATGTGCTGCCGTTTCATATCCCGAAAAAAGCGGCGCATTACAGGTTAAAGGATTTACTTCAATGCCATGCGAAACATCAGTTGGCGCTTCCATGCCCGTTGTGAGGTAAATCCCGTCAGTCAGATGACCTGATTCACGTACCCATATGTTTACTTCATGAAATCCTGGTGTGTCAACAGTTACAGTATTAATATCTTCCTGGGGAAAATTGGTCCATACCCATCTGTTCAGATACGGAGTACACGTACCTCCAGGCTCTTCCGTACACCCTGGAAGGGTCTCTCTCAGAGCTCCCATACAGGTGCCATCCAGCCCGAAAAATACTGAATCTGCGTTTTTGGATGTTGCGTATCCTCTGATCCATATTTTATATGTTCCTGCGGAAGGAAAGTTGACCAGATATTCCTTTCCTTCTTCTGCAGCAGGACATGAACCTGAACTTGCAGCGCCATTGCTCCGCAGGTAGCCAGTTCCAAGATATCCTGCTGTTGAGCTCTCAAAAACAAAGGAGGCTGTCCCCTGACTTATTGTACCGGTAAAATTCTCTGCATCAATATATGTGCCGCCAGGATCGATATTGCAGGAACCGCTCTCAGTTACTGTATAAAAAAAATTCAAGGCATTGACTGTTGTGACTGTCGTCGGGAGATCTACAGGGTTGCCGTAAAGTGTTTTTCCTGGAATTATTGATATGGCGCCAGTTTGAGAACAGGCCTGAATGGCAAGAAGGTTTGAAGTCCCTACGACTCCAGCGCCAATATCAGGCAGGGAGACCGATACACTGTCGACGCTGGACTGGATAGTACTTCCAATCTGACCATCTGCCAGATCATAAACGATATAAATGAATTTCGATATCCCGTTTTGCACTGTCCGGTCTGCTGTTGTTCCTCCATTAAGAGCTATAGCAGTAGCAGAACCGTCCCAGAAGCCTGTACTTCCTATAATCACTGCACTCACAGGGAGAATCAAAGAACTTATGTTTGAAATATATACTTTTGCATCAAGAATATGACTTGCTGTCCCCGTATCAGTGAGATTAAGAAAAGCAAGTTCAACCATACCGTCATTTACATTTGTGCTATCGACCTGAAAACGCTGCATGAGGATGTCATAACTTCCATCCCCCGGATTCATGGAAGCAATTTTAGTATTATTTGAGACTGCAAGGGTGTCACTTGAAGAGGCCGAACTGTTGAATGTGAATGTGCCATATGCATTTGAAAGAGGAGTAAAGCACAAGGCATCATCGCCTGCTACGATGATCTCTTTCAAACCATTGGTCCAGCCGGATGTATCTACAGAATGAGCATCTGTTTCGTTGCCTGCAAACAGGGGGCTGCCCTTGGCGTTATGACTGATCACGAGTTCACCGTCCCATACAATATCAGAGCTTGACGGGATATAGTTATAAACACCCGCGGCAATGACGTTGGCGCCGCCCGGCACAAGCAGACTCCTGAGAGCACTGAGGCCTATAACACTTGTCAGGTCTTTGGCCTCATAGGATGCGGCTTCGTGGCCTGCAGCTCCTCCGTTCCATGCAGGAGGATTTCCACTCACGCCCTGACTGTATACCTTTGTACCATTAATATAGACCACCATCCCGTCGTCAAACAATGAATTCAGCTTAAGCGCAGTAACCTGGGCTGGGTCACACACGTAAAACGTCTTTCTGAAGAACATGGAATTCTCTGTATTGGAAACAGCCGTTGTGATCGAGTAGCCATAAGAGGCTGCTTGTGGTTCTGTGCCGAATATCCCCCTTCCGGTCGTCCATCCTGAATCATTATATTCTGGGTTCATCCACGTGGCTCCGCTATTTTCAATATCGTATTTCCATGTATCACTTTTGAAAATTATTGCTTCATTCGTCTGAGCAGGACAACCACCAGAGCCGGTGACCGTATAGTTCAAGTTTATCGTGTTGCCTGCTGTGACCGTTGTCGTGAGATCAACCGGATTGCCGTAAATCGTTGTTCCAGGAATAATTGAAAGAGCGCCTGCGGGAGAACAGGCCTGAAGAGCATTGTTCATTACTGAAAAGACATTGGTATTGTCAAGATAATACCCTCGCACTGGATCTGGCCCCTGCGTCGCATAGCCGGCAATTAACTCAGAGCCGGCACCGCGAGCGTATAAGGGAATAAGAGTGTTCGTATGAGCTCCTGAATTCCAGTACCAGTATACTTGTTCACCGGCATCGATCATATAATCATTGTCAGCATCTTCCCAGCTTGCGCGACGGCCTCCGCTGCCGCTGACAATATCTTCCAGCAAAAGGGTCCTGTCACTGACTTCTCCCAATGGATTGTTCTGAAACAATCCAGGGCCTGTTGTCAGATAACCGCATTCATGGTCCCCTGTGACCATAAGCAGCGTATTGTTCCAGTCGCTGCCATTTGTGGGGTCATCAATCCAGTTGACAACTGTCTGAACAGCATCGTTATAATCGATCAACTCACCGATCATCTGGTTCATATTGTTCGCGTGGCTTGCCCAGTCAACGGCGCCGCCTTCGACCACAAGAACAAAACCGTTAGGATTTTTGCTCAGCACTTTTAATGCAGCAGCAGTGCTCTGTGACAGCGTTGGGTTTTCAGGGTTATAGCCTGAGCCGTCAGCATTATGATAGATGTGATCAAATAGTCCCGCAAGCTTTTTCACCTTTGGATCAGCAGCAGCCGACATCAGTAACGCTCCTCCATTTTGTCCTGGAACCCGTTCAACCATGAAATGCTTGCCAGGCTGGCCGCTTTCTGCTCGGAGTTTATCGCGTATCAGGTAATAAACGTAGTCCATCCGCCCGTCTCCGATAATAACGTCAGTAGGCGGGATCGTAGTGCCGTGTCCGCCGCCATATCTCTGATTGGTGGTTGTCGTACCGGTCGTATTCGGATCACCGAAAAATCCCTCGTCCGCAATTGCGTAGGTATTTCCGCGATCGTCATTATGGGCCTCAAATGCGCCAGGGGTAGCATCTGAGACAGGAACAGTCGTTATAGCCCCTGTGGCTTTGGCAAACCCGGCAGACTTTGCTTTTTCTCCTATCGTGTAGAAACGGGTTGATCCATCCGTTGAAACACTTATGCGACTGTTCTGCGTTTTCATCCCTGAATAAAGTGCGCTTGCTGCTGCCGCACTATTTGTAACGCCATTTTTGACATAATTAAAATTCGACCATGCCTGGGATGTGTCGTAACTGCCTCCGGCAGGAAAAGTTGACATCCAATACTTGGTCCATTGAGGATCAGTCTGATATGAAGGGGTAGAACATAAGCCCGAGGACTGGCAATACTTATTCGTTGCTTCGATGTGATTGGGCCCCCATCCGTCTGCTATCATTAAAATAATATATTTTGCATTTCCTGCAAATACGTCTGAACATCCAGGGACAAACAGAAAAAAGACGGAGAAGAAAAAAATAACAATTACAGGGCAAAACCAAGGGAACTTCTTTATATGATTCATGATGCCTTCTTAATTGATCATATTTTATCTCTTTTCGTTTCCTTGAATATGATTTACATCATAGCAATCCCCCAATATCCATTCTCTACATTTTATTTTATGAATCACCTGCGATCTCTTTATCAGGCAACCCAAAACAAGCCTCATAAGGTATAATGTTATTTATTTTATGCTCAGGAGCTACTGCTGACCATGCCGAAAACGAACAAGGCAACAGTTCTTATCGTTGATGATGAAGAAAGTATTCGCGAGACCCTGTCCGGAATTATTGAAGACGAAGGGCACAAGGTATTAACCGCTTCCTCCGGAGAGAAGGCTCTTGCGTATTTTGATAATGAATCCCCTGACATCATGCTTCTCGATGTGTGGCTTCCTGGAATGGACGGCATGGAAGTACTAAAAGCTATCCGGGAGAAAAACAGTAAGGTCTCAGTGATCATGATCTCCGGGCACAGCAATATAGAGACCGCTGTCCTTGCTACAAGGCTCGGCGCCTATGATTTCCTTGAAAAACCCCTGTCTCTTGATAAAGTCCTGATCATTGTCAGAAGAGCGCTTGAAAAGCAGTACCTCGAAAAAGAAAACATCGAACTGAAGACAAGCATGTCCCGTCAATGGGAGATCATCGGAGAGAATTCAGCTATTCTTGAATTAAAGGAAAAAATCCGCATTGCGGCTTCATCTCAGGGACGAGTCATCATATATGGTGAGAGCGGCACCGGGAAAGAACTTGTTGCCAGGTCCCTTCATCATGCCAGCGACAGGAAAGACAAGGACTTCATAGAGGTAAACTGTGCTGCGATACCTCATGAACTCATAGAAAGCGAACTCTTCGGGCATGAGAAAGGCTCATTCACCGGCGCCTTCGAGTCAAAAAAAGGGAAGTTCGAGCTTGCCGATGAAGGAACGCTCTTTCTTGATGAGATAGGGGATATGTCCCTCGCAACACAGGCTAAACTCCTCAGGGTGCTCGAGACGCAGGAGTTTCAGAAGGTCGGCGGAAGCAGGAACATAAAGGTGGATGTGCGTGTTATCGCTGCCACAAACAAAGACCTTGAAGAGGAGATCAAAAAAACCAATTTCAGGGAAGACCTCTACTTCAGGCTGAATGTCATTCCTCTCCACGTACCTCCTCTCAGGGAAAGGAAGGACGATATTAACCTGCTTGTCGAACATTTTCTTAAAGTTTTCGCCCGGCAGTACGGACAGAAACCAAAAACAATAAGCAAAACAACATTGCGCGTGCTGCTGGAATACGACTGGCCCGGCAATGTCAGGGAATTAAAAAACACCATTGAACGTTTTGTCATCATGAACCAGTCTGATGTCATTGACATAAAAGAGATCCCGTCCTTCAAGGCGGTAAAATCCGACTACGCTTCTTTCAAGACATTGCGGGAAGCCCGCGAGCAGTTTGAGAAAGATTTTATCCTGAAAAAGCTCCAGGAAAACAACTGGAACGTCTCTAAAACAGCCGAAGAACTCGAAATCGAAAGGAGCAACCTTCACAGGAAAATGAAATCCCTCGGCATCGAAACGCCGTGATTTCTTTTGAGAGGATCCGGATTGATCTGTAACAAAAAGATCATTTTAAATTTTGCACTCTTTTTCTTCCTCTCACTGTACCTTATCTCTCCAATATATGCCGATGATTACAAAGTTATCAGAGGTACCGTGATAAATATCATCGATGGAGATACTGTTATCATCAAACCTTCAGGCGGGAAACTGTTCAAGTGCAGACTCTATGGCATTGACACTCCGGAAATTCCGGTGGACGGAAATCCCGGTCAACCTTTTGGCCGTGCCGCTGAAAGAAAGTTAACTAACCTTGTTCTGCACACAACTGTTCATGCAACACTTACCGGTGATTGGTCATTTGGCCGTGAAATCTGCATCGTCAGAAGAAATGGCGTTGACATCAACCGTGAAATGATAAAGCACGGTTATGCCTGGTCATACAGGGAATTCCTCAAAGGTCCTTACATTTCCGAATATATCAACGCAGAAAAAGAAGCAAGAAAAATGAAACGCGGATTATGGGTACAGTCAAATCCCCAGCCGCCGTGGGACTTCAGGGCGCGCTATCGTTAGTTCGTTTTATTATGTAAGCAAAGGGGAACTTGCTGCGGAATTTCTCTTTGTGCCTCTGTGCCTTTGTAACTGTGCTCCTTCTATTGATGAACTATCCGCTTGTATACACTACCGCGACCAGATATATCTTGAGTTTCTGCCCCATGAAATCAATTGTTTCTGCAACATAATCCCAGTCAACATCCTCAATTGCTTTCCCGAGTGTATATGAATGAAGCACATCGTCTTCCTGCCTCTGGCCATAGCCTGGTACTGACGAAGTGGTAATATAGTCACCGACCTCTATATCTCCGTTCATGTTAGTGACCCATACCCTTCCTTCTCCAAGAGCATTGACTATCCCGAACTTTTCTCCCTCTCTCTTCTCATACCAGTGGCCTTCAGGAAGAGACGACTCTTTTACATAAACGCCAAAGACCGCTTTGTCATTTGGCCTGCCAGACAATCTTACCGTAGGAAGAGTAGAGGAGATGGATATAATGCCGTCCCTGTCCTCCCTTATCTTTGCCTGTCCGGTGACAGAGACTATCATGCCTGTTTTTATATTCTCGGAAATTTCATTCGATAAAATAACCTCGTGAGCACCTGTAAACGGCATGTAATTTAACCCGCTACCTGCCGCATAAAAATCGATATTGCCTCCAGAACCAACAACGCCAATGCCGTTAATGCCATGAGCAATGCCAAACACCCCATAGCCATAAATGCCAGAAGCCTCAAAATATCCTCCGTAGTTCATTGCAGAGCCACTATATAATGCCATGCCATATACTCCGATGCCGTCAGCTCCCGACGCAGAGCCATATACTCCATATTGGTCATCACCAAGAACGCCGTAATTATTGCCCGGTATATTGATCCCATATACACCTGCTGCTGTACTCATACTGTACCCGACTATGGCATATTTGCCCAACTCTCCTGTCACCTCAAAATTTCCATTTATATTTAAAACGCCAATGGATATATTCCCCTTGCTGTCAACGGACACATTGTCAGCGAAAGTGCCTGTGCTCAGAGACAAAAGTCCTGTAATTAAAACTAAAATAATCCTGTTCATTATGACCCTCCTTTCCCTGACAGTTGCAGAAATTTAGACGAGAAAAGTGAATTTGAATACCGGAGGCCTTTCGGGCCTTGCCGGGTCAATTAAATATATACACCAATTTTGCTTGATAGTCAATGGAACATGCTGTATTCGGGTCTGCGACATATAAGTTGGATATTTACAAAAACGATTAAATTGCCTTATACTCTGATAGCTGTTAAGCTAACAGAAGGAGGCAATTATGGAA